>SCRB01000280.1 GCA_004299545.1 Rhizobiaceae bacterium | reverse complement strand
TCGAAGGGGAATGCCGGGGACACCGCCGCCGCCAGCACGGCGGCAGCAAGGAAGGCCTGGCCGCACCTCAGTCGTGTCGATCCCGAAAAACTCAACCCTGCTCCTCGACGCAACCAAAACCGCACGAGGACGGCGCCCGTCCTGCGCAGCCATCCCCACTCCTGTCCCAGCCATTACCCCTAAAATGCAGGCCCGGACCTTAATGGCAAATGAACTTTTATTGCGTCTATGCCGGGTAATACCTTAGCCTGCAACCGGCTTTGCCATTTTCGGGAAGGGACGGCTGAGGAATCGGGACCCGTTCAATCCATAGCGCCACAGTGTTTCGACCCCGCGGGTGATGCCGATCCGTGTGCCGATGACGGGGTCGAGCGGCGAGGGCGCGGCAAGAATGCGAAAAGGCGGTTCGTCCAGCGCGAGGCCGTTCGTTTCGCTATCGATGCCAAGCGCCTGACAAAGCCGCCCCGGGCCCGAGCAGAGCAGCCGGATATCGTCCCGTCTGCGCCTTTCGCGCATGATGCCGGCGCCTTCGGTCGGTTCCAGGGCACGGATGAGCACCGCGCTGCCCGGCTTGCAAACGAAATTCAGGCACCAGTGGACGCCATAGGAGCGATAGACATAGGCACGGCCGGGTGGGCCGAACATGACCTGGTTTCGTGGCGTGGGCCCGCGGTAGGCATGGGAAGCGGGGTCATCCCGGTCGTAGGCCTCGACCTCGATGATCGTCCCTCCCGTCTCGCCGACGAAAAGAGCCGCGCCGATCAGTCCGCGGGCGACAAGGCAGACGTGTCGATCGAAAAAAGCCGGGGAAAGTGCGGAAGAGGGCATGCGCCGCACATAAACCGATCGGGCGCGGTCAACAATCCCATGCTGTCAACGACCGACTCCGTCCAGCAAAAGGACGCTTTCAAACAGATATTCGAAGCGGCGTTGACAATGCCATTGCTGCGGCTACGATCCGCCGCCGTGCGTTCAGCCTTCGGGCGGCGCCATCCGCTGCCGACGCCGCAAGCCCATGCGTGCCGGAGCCAGCGGAGGCGCAACAAAAAAGGGAACAGCGCATGCTAGTTGAAAAGAAAGTATGGGAGAAGTTGCCGAAGGCGGTTGTCGGTGCGTTTTGCGCCCTCTCGCTTACCGCGGGCGTCGCCCTGACAACGGGTGCCACATTGGCCGCATCGACGGGCGTGGTCCACGCCAAGACGCTGCGCTTCGCCTTCCAGGGGACGCTCAATGCGCTCGATCCCTATTCGCTCGACGAGACGTTCACGCTCGGCATGCTCGGCAATGTCTATGAGGGCCTGACCAAGCGCGACAAGGAACTGAAGATTATTCCCGGCCTGGCGACAAGCTGGGAACAGACCGATCCGCTCCACTGGGTCTTTCATCTGCGCAAGGACGTCAAATTCCAGAACGGCGATCCGTTCACGGCCGACGATGTCATCTTCTCCGCCCAGCGTGTCGAGATGACTGGCTCGGATATGAGAAGCAGCATTCCCTCCGACTCCGTGTGGACGAAGAAGGACGATTATACGGTCGAGGTCACGCTCAAGACGCCCAATCCGATCCTGACCTCGCAACTCGACACCTGGTACATCATGG
>SCRB01000279.1 GCA_004299545.1 Rhizobiaceae bacterium | reverse complement strand
GCTATTGCTTTTCATCTAGATAATTCGTACAATAGTATTGAAAACTAGGAAACAAAGATTCAATGAAAGATATGCAGCAAGGGCTTACGCGTCAGTTGGACGAGCTTATGCAATCAGAGATGAGCCGCGGCGAGTTCATGCAATACATCGGCGTAACGCTTCTGGGCCTCATTGGCATAACCGGGCTACTGAAGAACCTGCATCACGCCCTGCCGGCTCAAAAACAATCAATGCAGAAGTTCGCCGCCGGCTACGGCCGGGGCGCGTACGGGAGATAGAACCGTGAGGTTGAGGGGCTGGCCCCGCATCCGTGGACTGCTCACGGTCCTCGTCTTCGCTATTGCCGGCGTTTTGTCCGTCTCGGGCGCCGCTCTGGCCAGTACCTACGGCTCGGGTAACTACGGTGGCGGCAACTACCAGACGTCCGGGATGCAGACGAGTTCCGGTCAGAGCAATACGCAGAGCACCGCGGCCCAAAGCAGCCAGACTTCGCAGGCTCCTGGCAGTAACTCCTCTACGTCAAACGCGGGCGCCTCGCCGTCCCAAGCAGCAACAGGGTCAGAAGTACTGCCGCAAACGCCTTCGAGCCGCTGGACACCATGGTTCTACGGAGGGCTCGTGGTACTGGCGGTGCTCTTACTCGTCCGCCTGACAATCCGGCGCAGGCGGAACCACCAACCTCAACCGCCGATATCTCCGTCGGACCAGGGTTCTTCATTCATTCCGCCGTCACCACCGCCGCCTCCACCGAGCAGCTTGTTTGATTAATAGCGTTGGCGTCTTGCATCTTGCCTTTTAAAGCATAAGTGTCTTACAATGGCTGGTAGGTAAAGAGCAAACAAAGAAGGATGAGTCGATTACCAAACGTAGGAGGCGATGACAATACCTGGGGCAATGTCCTCAATGATTTTCTACGTGTAGAGCACAATCCGGACGGCTCTCTTAAGAGCGTCGCCCGGCCTTCTGATGTAGCGGCGAAGTACACCAAGCCCTCAAGCGGCATCCCGCTCTCTGACCTCGACTCTGCTACTCAAGGCAAAGTAACTAACCCGACGGATCAGAACGCGGTCCATAAGGGCGACCTTGTTATCAACGTCAAGGACTATGGTGCCAAGGGCGACGGCGTCACTGACGACACCGCGGCGATCCAAGCGACGATCAACGCCGCGAACACCTCTGCTGGTGGCATCGTCTACTTGCCGCCGGGCACCTACCTGATCGGCGCGGCGCTCGACCTCACTGGAAAGCCGAAAGTGACGCTCGCCGGGGCGGACGGCCTTAACGTCAGTTACCCGGCTGCGACGACGATCAAAGCCGCTGCCGGCTTCCCCGCCGCCACGCCGATGGTGAAAAACGCGCCCGTCGCAGCGGCAGATGGGCAAAACGTCATCCGCGACCTCACACTCGACGGGACCAGCCGCGCCCAGGACGGCGTCTATGCCAACCTCGCCAGCGGGATCTACTGCCGACGCGTCTCGGTGCTCAACGTCACCCGGGACGGCTTCCACTTCGCCGGCGGCAACCAGATCTCAAACTGCGAGTGCATCGACACCTACGTCAACCACGCCGGCAACGCCGCCTACTACCACGAGGGCCTCTACGACCGCTTCGTCCGCGCGATCAGCGACGGCGGCCAGTACGGGCTCTACGGCGCTGTCATCGGCTCCAATGCGCTTATCACAGGCTGCCATTTCGAGGGCGCCACCGTGGCCGGGATCTACCTGACTGACTACGCGGGCGGCTCGACGCGGATCATCGGCAACACGATCGCGCTCGGGGCCGTCGCCGCGGCCGTCGTCGGCATCAACATCGTTCATGCGAACTCACAGGGGACGATCGTCATCGGCAACGCCATCAACGGCCCCACACTCAAGGCGGGCTCCATCGGCATCCAGCTCGTGCCGCTCGGCGTCAAGGTGATCGGCAACGAGATCGGCGGCTTTGAGATCGGGGCTGTCTTCGGCAACGGCGGCGTCGCGATCGGCAACCACAGCGCGCTCTCCGATCTCGCCGGGATCAAGATCGACTCTGGTGCCGCCACCATGCCTGTCTATGTTGACGGCAACATCGTCACGGACGCGGCCACGTCGGTCTGGCATGCCTCCGGCCAGCTGATCTATGGCGTCAACTACTGCACCGGCACCGAGCCGAAGACCGGCAGCTGGGGGCTGTACGGCACCCGTGCCGCGCAGCAGATTCTTGCCACCGGCGCCGGCCACACGGTCGACAACGTGATCGCCGCGCTCCAGGCAATCGGGATCGTCCGGCAGGCATAGCGGTCCTGCGAATCGAGATTCCGCTTCTCCGGGCCCGGCTCTCGAGCCTTGACCTGCGGCCACACGGACTAGAACTCGAACTCGTGCGTCTCCCCGTTCGGCAGGTAGATGACGGCTGTCTGGCGGGGCTGGTCTTCATGCTTGTCTCGCAGGCGTGTTAGACCAGCACGGATGAGTTCAAGCGCCTTCAAGGCCGCCGCACCGTCTTCCGCGATCCGGAAGATCGCGTCGAAATCGACGAACGCCTTCTCGAGCTTGAAGTAGGCGTCGTAGCCCTCGCTGACAAGATCGTCGACGAGCGGCTGGAGCTCCTGCTCCAGCTCGAAGGGGTTGGTAACGGCGACGACTTCGATCATGCCTAGCTCAACAGTTCCGTAGTATCGCGCTCAACCCGGACGAACCCCACCTCGAGCTGGTGCTCGCATGAAACTTCTAGAGCCGGCCCGCGAATCGAAATTTCTTAGCTCCGGTACAGGTGAGACGTATTGCCGGGCGTGAATCAAGCTTCCCGCTTTCGCTTTTCCATGTTACAATTGCCGTATATGGAGAGACAATAGATGTTCGACATCGGGTTACCAGAACTAATCATCATTCTAGTGATACTTCTACTGCTCTTTGGTGCAAAGCGTTTGCCGAAGCTGTCACGCAGCCTTGGCCAATCGGCTCGCGAACTGCGAGACGGCTTTACCGGAGAGAAGAAGGAAACCAAAACGGAACCCAAGCCCCGCGGTACTGGCGAAGGGCCTTCGTCCGCCTAAGCGAGATCCATCATGCAGGGTGGAAGTAGTGCACCCCGCCAGTCGTTCGCCGAGCACATGCAAGAGCTACGGCAGCGTCTTACGTATGTTCTTCTAGCGCTCGTGGCCGGCAGCGTGGCCGGGTACCTACTGCACAAGCCGCTGCTTCATATCCTAGCCGCACCGCTTAACCAACAGCTTTATTACACGTCGCCTCTCGGCGGCTTCAACGCCCTCATCAAAATCTCTGTGCTGTTCGGCGTGGTTCTGGCCGTGCCGGTGGCGATGTACCAGCTCGCCAAGTTCCTGGCTCCGGCGTTCCGAACGCCCGATCGTTTGCGGCCTCTCCTCTTCGTCCTTGCTTCGCTGCTGCTGGCGATAGCCGGCATCGCCACCGCCTACTTCATCAGTCTGCCGGCGGCGCTGCACTTCCTGTCACAGGTGAGCGGCTCGGAGATCAAGCCGTTCATCGTCGTCAACGACTACCTCAACTTCGTGCTGGCTTACCTCGTCGGCTTCGCGCTCCTGTTCCAGGTGCCCCTGGTCATGCTGTTTATCAACCGCATCAAGCCCCAGCGCCCCCGGAAGCTCATGAGCTACCAGCGGTGGGTCATCCTGACTAGCTTCGTGCTGGCAGCCATCCTGACTCCGACCCCCGACCCGTTCAACCAGACGCTGATGGCTGCGCCGATGATCGTCCTGTACCAGGTTGGCGTCCTGGCCGTCTGGGTCCAGAACCGCCGTCAGCGCAAGCACTCGAGGCCCGCCGAAGCTGCCCCTATGGCCGCCGAGGAGGCGCCTGCGGTTGCCCGTGCTTCCGCCCCTCGACCGAGACCTCAACCCCGCTACTTCGACATCATCCCGCCGCACGCTGTTCGACAGCTCTAGAGCGAGGCGTTCAACTTCAGTAGTAGGCTCGCACCGTCTATCTGCGAGGAGGTGCGGTGGCAGTCCCGCCCGAGGTTCGGATACCGCTTGAAAACGAAAAGATGATGATGATCTACCAACCCGCCCTGGGTGAAAGCCTGGACGCGATCATGGACGGCGAGGCGCTGCTCTTCCATGGCTTCGCCGAAGTCAACGGGTCCGAGAGCTACTACTTGGTCACGCACCGGGGCGTCTACTACTGCACGAAGGAGAAGCTCGGCCTCTTCAAGAGCCACTACGTGCCGCAGTTCACTGATCTAGGACCAGCCGAGGATGTTCAGGTTGAGATTCGCGATGACCGCGGCTGGGCTTTTCTGCGGTTCGTGGACGAGAACGGCAAGATGGTGCTGCGCATGTGGTTCAAGGACGAGCTGTCGGGGCCCTTCCGCAAGATGTCTGCCGAAGATGAAGCGATGCGCTTTGCAACCAAATTCAGCACCTGATTGATTGGATCACCCAACCAAGGAGCGAACACGTGGCAAAGAAGACGGTGTTTGTTAGCGACCTTACCGGCACCGAGATTGACGAGAAGAACGCCGCGACCCTCATCATCAAGTACCACGATGCACGACGCGGACAGGTCGTGCTTGACGTCAACGCCAACGAGGTAGACGATCTGGCCGCGAAAGGCGCGAAACAGGCTCGCCGCGGCCGCCGGTTCAAGACCGAGTCGTAGCGTCTGAATCGCTCGAGTGACGCGCGTTTGTCTTCTACGCAGCCTCTGGTAGGGACTGGCCGTCGTCCCTATCCGGCGTGGCATCACTACTTGAGTTATGACTGATGTCCCTGCTCGGCTCGATGTAGAAGAAGGCGGTCGCGAGACCGACGCCGAGAGGATGTGATACCGAGACCGTCAGTCGTTCCTTTCCGTACAGAGCGACGACACGCCGGTATTCTTCAAGGGCTTTGATAGCCGAAGCCTTAAGCGACCTGCCACTGTCGGAATCCTGATAGTCCGCCTCCGCCGCCTGGGCCAGGTACTCCTCGATATCAGTTGCCTCGCTGATCGGCCTATCGGGGTTCACAGGGAAGGAAGCCAGGCCTACGCGCTGATAGCCCTCCTGCCGGAGCTGTATCGGTGCTCTGCGATCTATCGAATGGCGGTCTTCTTTTGCGTCGGGATTGACGCCTAATCGTTCAGGGCTGACCATATTTGTGCGCGCCTATATGACATATAGGAAATGGTCCTACAATCGCCCGGCTATGTCAATCGCACGCAGCTTCTGCAGGAGCCCTGAATTTCGTTTCCTCCGGTATGGAGGATGCCTCAATGGCGCTTTCCCGAGTTCGGGCCGCCGCTCGTGCTTCCGCCATGCGGCGGCGTCTTCGGAGGTGGGTTCTTCGGTCCGTAAGGCTTCGCCATGCCCTCGTCTCCTCTGGTCGGGTCGACCGAGTCAGCATAGGACATGAACGGTCCCCGCTCCAGTTCGAGCGCTCCAGGCGCGCGGACGGCCTATCGACGCTTACACGGGTGGAGCTTCGTGGAGCGCTGACCTGCCTTGCACTTCGGGACTTTCAGCTTCTTCTTTGCCGTCGCCGCCTTGTGGGGCTTCGCTGTTGCTTGAGCCCCTGTCGCCGTGCCGACGAGCGTGAGTGCCCCGAGCACCTTCTCCGGGCTGAACGATGTATCGACGAGGTCGATCATCGCCGTCTGGCGGCCAGAGCTCTTCGGTATGAACGCAACTTGAAGCGACAAGCAGGCGGCCGTCTTACCGCCTCCGGGTGCCGCTTCCGCGCCACGAGCAACGATGCGGAAGGCGCGGGCCGGCTGACCGTATGTGCTGCTAGCGAAGAGGAACGGGTCGGTGAAGCCGACGGTCGGCGGGCCGGAAGTTGGCCCGCTGCTTGCTCCGGCCGAAATCGTGTACCGGACGATCCGGAGCGGGTAGGTGCTCCCGACCGTCTTGCTGTTTGGAACCGGCGCTATCCCGAAGTCCAACGAGTTCAGCTGATGAGCTGAAGCGCTGCACGTGATGTCGTGCCCGTTCACCCAGCCCGGCTGGCTCCCGACCCACTGGCCATCCGCCCGTGCTGTCCACGTCTGATCGAGCACTTCCAGCCCGTCTACGAGCCGCGCACGGGCATCCAAATTCTGCGCCCGACCAACGTCTCCGTCAGCCCACGCCACCGCGGCAGAGCCGAGCGCGACAACGACGGCCAAGGCGAGCAGCAGCTTCGCCCGTCTCAAGGGTTCGTGCCCTCCTTCCCCATTCGGTGACCCGCATCGGACGCTACTTATAAGTATGTAGACCGTCAAGTAGCACCCGGGCAGCCTTGCCCGGGTGGAAGGCGACTTGCAGCGGGCGTTTGGCCGGAACCTGCGGGCCTACCGCGAGGCGCGGGGCCTATCGCAGGAAGCCCTCGCGCTCGTCCTCGGCGTCCATCGCACCTACATGGGCGGCGTCGAGCGCGGCGAGCGGAACCTAACGCTCAAGTCCGTCGAGCGGATCGCCGAGCGCCTCGATCTCGACCCTCTCGACCTCCTCCGCTCCTGATGGAGATGTCCGTTCCTAGCCGGACGCCGGACTCGTCGCAGCAGCCCGCAGGCCGAATACCGACTCGCCTCTTTGCGTGCCGTCCGACGTCTTTGCGAACATGCGTTCGACAAGCGCCTGCCGAAGGAATTCGAATGTTGGTCAGACCCTCTCGCCCACGAGCGAATGTCAGCCGCTCGGCACCTTACGCTGGACGCATGCTCGATCAACATGTCGACCATCCCGAGCTGCGGAAGGCGCGTGGGGCGTTCTTCACCCCTCCCGCCATCGCCGACTATCTCGCGGACTGGGCTGTCGGTGGCGACAAAGAGGCGCGGGTACTCGACCCGAGCTGTGGTGACGGCGTCTTCTTGCTGGCTGCCGCAAGGCGGCTGAAGGAGCTGGGGTGCCAGACAAGCGACTTGGACGACCGCGCATTCGGCGTCGATCTTCATGAGCCGTCGTTGGAGGACGCCATGCGGCTCCTGGAGCACGAAGGACTCGATGCCCACCTGATCGCCGACAACTTCTTCAACCTCGCGGCGCCGACTCAACTCGGGTGCGTGCTGCCGGAAATGGATGCGGTCATCGGCAACCCGCCCTTTGTTCGCTATCAGCAGCACATCGGCGAGGCCCGACAGCGATCGGCGCAGGCGGCTCTCGCGCAGGGAGTCCGGCTCTCCGGTCTCGCCTCCTCGTGGGCGGCACTGCTTGTGCATGCATGCGGATTCCTGAAGCCTGAAGGACGCCTCGCGATGGTTGTACCGGCAGAGCTGCTCACCGTTCACTACGCGGAGCCTGTGCGGCGCTGGCTTCGCCGTCGCTTCGGCGCAGTCAGCCTCGTCATGTTCGACCGTCTTCAGTTCGACGACGCGCTGGAAAAGGTTGTCCTGGTCGTCGCCCGCGGATCGGGCGGTTGCGAGGCGTTCTCACTGCTTGAGGTTGACGATGCGGAAGATCTCCCGAAGCTCGGCGTGTTCGACCATTTCAGCGTCACGCCTGCGGCAGAGGGCAAGTGGACTGACCTTCTCCTGACGATCAAGCAGCGGCAGCTCTTCAAGCGGGTCGTCGATTCTCACTTCGCGCCCCTCGACAAGTACGGATCGCCCGAGCTCGGGACGGTCACCGGATCCAACAAGTTCTTCGCTCTTTCCGAAACCACGCGCGAGGAGTTCGATCTATCCGAGGACCAACTCAAGCGGATCAGTCCTCCCGGTACACGCCACCTGAAGGGGCTGTCCTTCACGAAGGCGCAATGGCAAACGCTGCACGACCAAGACGAGCGCGTCTGGCTTCTCCATCCAGACCCGGATGACAGCAGCGCCGGCCTGGGCCGCTACCTAGCCTACGGCCGCGACCTCGGCGTCCCCGACGCCTACAAATGCAAGGTACGGACGCATTGGTTCAGGCCGCCCGCCGTGTCGGTGCCCGACCTGTTCTTCACCTACATGAGCCACCGGTACCCGCGCCTGATCACGAACAGCGCCGGAGTCACGTTCCTAAACTCGATGCATGGTGTACGTCTGCACGAATCCACCAAGAGGCTCGCGAAAGCGGCACTCCCGCTGCTCGCGCTCAACTCCGTGACGATGCTCGGCGCCGAGATTCACGGAAGGTCCTACGGAGGAGGCATTCTCAAGATGGAGCCTCGCGAGGCCGCGACTCTTCCTGTCCCATCGCCCGATGTTCTCGCAAGGGCGTGGGAGCGGTTAAAGCCGGAACGTGACTGTCTGGAACGTCAGCTGAATAACGGTCTTTGGACGACCGTCGTCAGCCGGGTAGACGAAGCGCTTCTACGTGAGACTGTCGGGCTAACCGGTGATGAGGTCGCGGAACTCGACGAGGCCACTCAATCCCTCCGTGCGCGACGTATCGGTCAAGATCTAGCAGCCTCATGACTCCTGACGAGCATGCTACGCGTGAGATTGAGGCCCGGGTAGGTCATCCGGGCCGGCTCCTGGACACACTGAAGGAGCGCATCCAAACCGAAGCCATCAAGCAGTTCGTCGAGATCCAGGACGACTGGCTCGCGCTCATGTGGTCACTCGACGCACATCGCATTGCAGGCATTCCGCCGCGCGGGATGGGCACGCAAACCAACAAGCCGCAAACGCGCCTCGAAGCCATCTACCGCTCGAAGGGAAACTGGTTCGCGGAACTGCTGGCGCTTCTGCTCCAGAATCGCACATCGCTTAGTCTTGCCCCGCGGCAGAAGGTTCAGGGTTTCTCGCAGACGCACCAGATCGATGTGGCATGGCCGGCGCGAGAGCAGGACCCACTCGTCTGCGCCGAGACAAAGGTGACCGGAGCGCCCGCCTACGGATCGACGCCTGCGCGTGGTGCGATGGCCGACTGGACCAACCGCCGGAAGGAACTGAAGTTCGCCGCCACCGACCTCAAGCTCTACCGCCGCGACGTCGAGACGAAGATCGATCACTGGGGCGTCTGGCGCGAAGACGCATCACCAAAGACGTACTTCCTATGGGCTGCTCGACTCCGGCCCGAGAAGGACAAGATCACGAAGATGGCGGAAGAGGCACTCGCGCTCGTCAACACATATCTCGACGGCGCCGGAATCTTCGGTTGGACCGACAACGCTGCGGGCACGAGCTACGAAGCGGTTCTGCTTCCTCCTGCGCTGCACGTGACTTCTCTCGATGACGTGCTGCATCGCATCGCCGCCGAGATCAACAAGGCTGCGGGAGCCGACAAGAAGCCGCCGCCTCCGGTGACACCAGCGAAGCGCGCCGTACAGGTCGAGTCGCTCCTGCCCGACGAGGGCGACGCGGAGGCTGCCACGTTGTTTTCCGAAGACGAGTAGTCGCCGCTCGGACGCAGCAGGCCACGGGATAAATGGCGGACCCATTTTTGTGGCACGTGTTACAATCGTAAGAACAAGAACGGCAAGGAAATAACCCATGGCTGAAGCGATGAAGCCGATCGTATGCGAGAGTCCTTACCTAGAAATGGCGGGGCCGATTCTCGTATTGGCTGGGCCGGGGACTGGCAAGACATACCAGCTCGCTCGTCGCATCCAAGCGCTTGTTGATAGTCAAGGCGTAGCGCCCGACGAGATCACCGTCATCACTTTCACACGAGAAGCTGCGCTCGGGATGCGCGGCAAGCTCAATGCTCAAGGAAGACCCGAGTACGTGGAACCGGATAAGCAGCCTCGTAACATCATGACGATGCACGCTCTCGGCCATAGGATCATTGAAGAGAACGCTCGGGTGATAGGCCTTAACCAAGATGTTTCTGTCGTCAGCGACAAAGTGCTCAAAGGTGCGCTCATGCGAGATGCGGCGCTTTTGGTTGGGCTCACGGAGAGTGACGCCAAGCGCGCTCTACGAGACAAGGAGACCGCCAACAGGTCGGCGTGTGACGAGTCAAGGCGCGTCCATGAGCAGTACGCCAAACTTCTGCGGGCTTGTAACGCCATTGACTTCGACGATCAGATTGAGATCGCTTGTCAAATCCTCGAGGGACAACCGGGTGTCCTTGAGCAATATCGAGCGATGACGCGACACTTGCTGGTCGACGAATACCAAGACATCAACGCCGATCAGCACCGCTTAATTCGCTTGCTTTCAGCGGGCAATGAATCCGGTCTATTCGCCGTAGGCGACGACGATCAGAGCATCTACGGCTTTCGCGGAGGCGATCCCAGTTACATCCGCGACTTCCGCAGCGACTATCTCGGAGCGCAGATTCTGCAACTCCAGGTTTCGCGTCGATGCCTCAAGAACATCCTCGACTGTGCGCTCACGGTCGTCACGCAATACGACTCAAGTCGTGTCCCGAAGGTCGCTCCTGTGTATACCGAGCCCGAGCCTGGGCTTGTGAAGGTTTGGGATTGTCCGAGCGACAGTCGAGAGGCGGAGCTCATCGCGAAAGCTATCTACGCGAAGTCCGCCAAAGGTGAGGCAGTGGACTTCTTTGTGCTCGTCCCGAGCCGGAACTACGTCAAGACGATTACCCGAGCTCTCACGGCGAAGGGCATAGTTCATGACGTCGGGACGTCGAGCGAGAGTAGCCCTGAATGGGACGCGCTGACCACGCTCAAGCAGTGGCTCGAACAGCCGTCGAATCTATCGACACGGCATGTTATCGAACTGATTGTCGCCGCAGGCACGACAAGCATGCCTCGGCCGGGAGTGCGCCGGGCCGACAAACAGGCCGCCAGGCAGGACTATGCCCGCGAGATAGCGGAACTATGGACGCCAGTGCTAGCAGGCACCGAGACATTGGTCAGCAATCTGGAGCGTGAAGCTGGCTCGAGCACGAAGATCAAGGAGATCTGGGAGCTATCCGATGCCATGCGGACAGCTCACCAGACTGACGACACGCCCGCTTTTCTTAGTTCGGTCCGCGGGGCTCTTCAGACTTTCCCGACTATCGAAAGCTTCTATAAGTGCCTCGAGATGCTCGAAGCTACGCCTGGCCGGCTTGGTGCGACGAAGAG
>SCRB01000278.1 GCA_004299545.1 Rhizobiaceae bacterium | reverse complement strand
GGCGGCGGCGGTGTCCCCGGCATTCCCCTTCGAACTTTTCGGCAAGAAGTTCTTCGAGCGCGCCGATAAGAAGAAAGCCGAAGACACAATCGGCAAGCCGCAGCACTATAGCGTCGATTTCCACGTCAAACAAAGGGTTGTCGCCGTCCCCAAGGCGCTGAAAGGCAAGGACCTCGAAAAGGCGCTGGAGGCCGCTTCCGGGCTATGGGCAGACCGGAAGAAGGCGGCCTCGGGCGCCGCCGGCCTGCTTGCCGAGGCGCGATCCGATTACAAGAGCCTGCTCGCCGCGCTCTACGCGCAGGGACGCTACGGCGGCTCGATCAGCATCCTCGTCGATGGCAAGGAGGCAGCCGACCTGCCGCCCGACGCCAGCCTCCCCGATCCGGTCAAGGTCGTCGTCAACATCGATCCGGGGCCGGCATTCCTCTTCTCGAAAACGACGATCCTCAACCAGGCGCCCCCGACCACCGACCGGCGCGACAGGGTCGAGACACCGGCCCATGCCGGCTTCGCGCCCGGCCAGCTTGCCCGCTCGACCACCATCCTCAAGGCCGATCGCCTCGCCACCGAAGCATGGCGGCAACAGGGCTATGCCAAGGCGAAGATCGCCGAGCAGCGCGTCGTCGCCGCGCACGACACCGACACGGTGGACGCGACGCTGAAGGTCGATCCTGGGCGAAAGACCTATTACGGCCCGATGACAGTCAAGGGCACGAAGCGCATGGACCCCGCTTTCGTCGCCTGGATGGCAGGACTGGAAGAGGGGCACGAATACGACCCCGACGACATCGACCGCGCCAACAAACGGCTGGCACATCTCGGCGTCTTCCGCGCTGCGCGCATCGAGGAGGCGCCCTCCATCGATCCGAACGGCCTCCTGCCACTCAGCCTCACCGTGCAGGAACGGCCGCTGCATCGTTTCGGCATCGGCGGCGGCTATTCCACCATCGACGGCGCCGCGTTGGACACTTACTGGCTGCATCGCAACCTTTTCGGCCATGCCGAAAGCCTGAAACTCGAAGCGAAAATCGGCGGCTGGGGGCAGACCAGCAGGAGCACCAGTTTCGGCGACGGCCTGACCTACTCCGTCGGCGCGACCTTCATCAGGCCGGGTGTGATCACACGCGACACCGACTTCGTCGCCTCGCTGATCGGCGACCGTGAGGTGCTCGACCAGTATACACGCACCGCCGTGACGGCGATGGCCGGATTCAACCGGACCTTCAACGACCGGCTGTCGGGCAAGCTCATGGTCGAGGGCGGCCCGTCCCGCTTCGACGACGATTTCGGCACGCGCGATTTCATCGATGCCGGTATCTTGAGCGGCCTGACCTATGACAGCCGCGACAAGGCCGCCGATGCGACGCGCGGCATCTATGCCGATTTCTCGGCCGAACCGCTCTACGAATTTCATTACGGCAACCCAATCCTGAGCATGACCGCCGAGGGCAGGACCTATTACGCGCTCGACGCCGACCGTCGCTTCGTGCTCGCCGGCCGCCTGAAACTCGGCTCCATCGTCGGGCCCGCTCCCTATTACATCCCCCCAGACAGGCTGTTTTTCGCCGGCGGCGGCGGTTCCGTCAGGGGCTATGCCTACCGCAACATCGGCGTCATGCGCCCGGACGGGAGGGTCAGCGGCGGGCGCTCGCTGGTCGAAGCCTCGGCGGAAATCCGCGCGCATGTGACCGATTCGATCGGCGTCGTCGGCTTTGTCGACGCCGGTTATGTCGGAGCCAAATCCTTTCCCGATTTTTCCG
>SCRB01000277.1 GCA_004299545.1 Rhizobiaceae bacterium | reverse complement strand
GACGCTTGCCACACAGCTCTATGGCGAATTCAAGAATTTCTTTCCGGAGAACGCCGTCGAGTATTTCGTCTCTTACTACGACTACTATCAGCCCGAGGCCTATGTGCCGCGCACCGACACCTATATCGAGAAAGAGTCCTCCATCAACGAGCAGATCGACCGCATGCGCCATTCGGCGACGCGCTCGCTGCTGGAGCGCGACGATTGCGTGATCGTCGCCTCGGTCTCCTGCATCTACGGTATCGGCTCGGTCGAGACCTATACGGCGATGACTTTTCAGATGTCGCTCGGCGACAGGCTCGATCAGCGCCAGCTTCTCGCCGATCTCGTGGCGCAGCAATACAGGCGCCAGGACATCAATTTCGTCCGCGGCTCCTTCCGGGTGCGCGGCGATACGATCGAAATCTTCCCGGCGCATCTCGAGGATCGTGCCTGGCGTATCTCGCTGTTCGGCGACGAAATCGATGCCATCACCGAATTCGATCCACTGACCGGGCACAAGACGGGCGATCTCAAGAGCGTCAAGATCTACGCCAATTCGCACTATGTCACGCCGCGCCCGACGCTCAATCAGGCCATCCGGTCGATCAAGGAGGAACTGAAGCATCGTCTGGGAGAGCTTGAAAGGGCAGGGCGGCTCCTGGAGGCGCAGCGTCTGGAACAGCGCACTCGCTTCGATCTCGAAATGCTCGAGGCGACGGGCTCCTGTGCCGGTATCGAGAATTATTCGCGCTACCTCACGGGCCGGCAACCCGGCGAACCACCGCCGACGCTGTTCGAATATATCCCCGACAACGCTATCATCTTCGTCGACGAGAGCCACCAGACCATACCGCAGATCGGCGGCATGTATCGCGGTGACTTCCGCCGCAAGGCGACGCTGGCCGAATATGGTTTCCGCCTGCCGTCCTGCATGGACAACAGGCCGCTGCGTTTCGAGGAATGGGACGCGATGCGGCCGACTACCGTCGCCGTCTCCGCCACACCCGGCAAATGGGAGATGGAGGAGGCGGGCGGCGTTTTCGCCGAACAGGTCATCCGCCCGACCGGGCTGATCGATCCCCCCGTGGAAGTCCGTCCGGCCAAGGCGCAGGTCGATGACGTGGTCGGCGAAATCCGTGAAACCACGAGGCGCGGCTATCGTACGCTTGTCACCGTTTTGACCAAGCGCATGGCCGAGGATCTGACCGAATATCTGCACGAGAACGGCATCCGCGTCCGTTACATGCACTCCGACGTGGAAACGCTGGAACGCATCGAGATCATTCGTGATCTGCGCCTCGGCGCCTTCGACGTGCTGGTCGGTATCAACCTTTTGCGCGAGGGCCTCGACATCCCGGAATGCGGCTTTGTCGCCATTCTCGACGCCGACAAGGAAGGGTTTTTGCGCTCCGAGACATCGCTGGTCCAGACGATCGGGCGTGCGGCGCGCAATGTCGACGGCAAAGTCATCCTCTATGCCGACCAGGTCACCGGCTCGATGGAGCGGGCGATGGCGGAAACCAGCCGCCGCCGCGAGAAGCAGGCGGCTTGGAATCTGGAGAACGGCATCACGCCGGAGAGTGTGAAGTCACGCATCGCCGACATCCTCGATTCGGTTTACGAAAAGGACCATGTCCGTGCCGACATCAAGGGCTTTGCCGAGAACGAGGGCGCGCTGATCGGCAACAATCTGAAAGCGCATCTGGAAGCGCTGGAAAAGCAGATGCGCGATGCTGCCGCCGATCTCGATTTCGAGCGCGCGGCGCGGCTGCGCGACGAGATCAAGCGGC
>SCRB01000276.1 GCA_004299545.1 Rhizobiaceae bacterium | reverse complement strand
GGCCTGAAGCATGTTCAGTCCCGCGAAGGCGGTGAGCAGGAACCAGTAGTGCGAATGAAAGAGGCCGAGGGCGAGCGAGATCAGGATCACGCACCCCGCGAACATGAGAACGGCTCTATCGATGGTCATGGTCGGGACTCCCGATTGTTGGCCGACGGCTATCCCGCCGACTCCGTGTGGATGGCCTTGAGCTTCCTGATGCCGAGCATGTCGAGCGCCAGGCCTTCGTAGAAGGTCTCGCTCTTCCCCTGCCGGATCTTGTGCAGGAAATATTTCTCGAACCCGACCTTGGCCGCATGGACCCATTTGCCTTGCGACGACCAGTTGACATTGCGAGGCGGGATTTGCGGCTGTGCAACGAAGGCGATGCCGCCGTCGCCAAAATCAGCGAGGCAGACGGCGTTCCACGTCGCGACCGCTCTGGGCTCCTGTCCGCGCAACAGCGCGCCGATGTTTTCCGCCGTTGCCGTCACCATCGATTCGATCATGAAGCCGGTCTTGGGAACGCCAACGGCGAGAGGGGTCTTGCCCACCGGCGGGATGGCGACGCAAACGCCGATCGCAAAGATGTTCGGAAAGGCGGGATTGCGCTGATATTTGTCGACGACAATGAAGCCGCGCGGATTGACGAGGCCCTCGATGCCCATGACTGCCGACACGCCACGGAAGGCCGGCAGCATCATCGAGAAGTCGAATGGCAAATCGTGCCTGGCTTTCAGCGAGCCGTCATCCGCAACCTCCTCCACATGCATTATTCCCGCTTCGACCGAAGCCGTCCTGGCATTGGTGATCCAATTGATGTGCCGCTCGCGCATGGCGCTTTCGAGCAGGCCCTTGGTATCGCCGACCCCATCGAGGCCGAGATGGCCAATATAGGGCTCCGGCGTCACGAACGTCATCGGCACTTGATCGCGCTTCTTCGCCTGCCGCAATGCCGTGTCGAGAATGAAGGCGAATTCATAGGCGGGGCCATAGCAGGATGCGCCCTGAACGGCACCGACAATCACCGGCCCAGGTGTTTCGACCAGCTTTCCGAAGGCCGTTTTTGTCCGAGTCGCATGGTCGATCTGGCAGATCGACTGCGTGTAGCGCTCCGGTCCGAGCCCGGGTATCTCGTCGAAGGCAAGGTCCGGCCCGGTCGCTATTATGAGATAGTCATAATCGACGAAGGAGCCGTCATTGATCTCGATGCGGTTTTCGGCCGGTATCACCTTGCGGGCGCCTTCCGGGCGCAAGGTGATACCGGCTCGGGACAATACTTTCGTAAGGTCGATCGAGATGTCCTCCTTATTGCGCCAGCCGATGGCGACCCAAGGATTTGACGGAACAAAGGAATAGACGGAGCCGAGATTGACGACCGTGAGGCGATCTTCGCGGCGCAGTTTTGCGCGCATCTCATAAGCCGCGATTGTGCCGCCGAGACCGGCACCGAGAACGACGATTTCAGACATGCGGCTTCTCCCTCATGCCGTTTCTGCATTCAACGAATTTTATCATCGAGGTTCTTTCCCACCTTGACCGGGCTCAATTCCCAAACGCCTGTTTTCGGTCGTACAGTGGGGCGCATCGATCTCGACTTGTATCTAACATTCAATGGTTATAAATTCAATAGTATGAATGTAAAAGAAATGATCCCGGCTTCGGGCAAGGCAGCCGACCTGCTACGGAGCCTTTCTCACCCTCAGCGCCTGCTGGTGCTCTGTGCTCTTGGCGGAGAGGAAAAATCCGTTGCGGAACTGAGGCAGGAACTTGCCATTGAGCAGGTGCCGATGTCCCAGCAGCTCATGCGGCTGAGAGCGGATGGTCTGGTGGAATCACGGCGCGAGGGAACGACGGTCTATTATCGCATTGCCCGCCCCGAGGTGCTGATCATCGTCGACGCTCTTCATGCGGCCTTTTGTCCGCCGATGCTTGATCGCGGTCGGAATGTTAGTCAGGCTGATCCTGACCCTTAGGCTCCGGACCCGTTGCGGTCGCGGCTTCATCCCGAGTGGTGGGGAAATTTTTGCCGAGATGAACAGAGGCTGACGGGACGGCGCTGGATATGGTGGAAAAGGGGAGGATGGCTTGGCCCGTACTGTTTTCCATGCCACCGCCACCTCCGATCAAAAGCTGGTGCGATGCGATAACTTCGCGCCAGACTGCCCGGATGCTGTTCCGGGTTTGGCTAGCGATGATGCAGTAGCCTTTGGGATCAAGGAGATAAAGTGTCGCCGCGGCATCGCCGTAGATCTGACGCAACGCTCGATTGATGATTTCAAGACACACACCAAACTGCGAAACCCCCTGGAGATGCGTGTTCCGGATTACATTGTCTGTCCGGAACGCCTCCAAACCGTCCTGTTCAATGCTTGCGCCCTCACGCCCGAACTCGAAGAATACATTCGTGACCGGGAGCATGTTGCGTATCTCAGAATAGATCGCTGCTGCTTGCTGAGAAGTACAGGCGACCAGATGCTCCCAGCTTGATGATAGACCTGGATCTCTCATAGCCGGGCTAAGAGAAAGGGCTATCTCGTGTTCCAGCCATAGACGCACTTGGGGCGGCGCTGACCGGATTTGTTCGGAAGTAAGCGTAAATCCGACCATCGACGATATCTCCCTTTATCTCTTGCAGGAGATATGAGCTGAAAGCGAGGTGCCTTGATCGGAGTCAAGTCTACAGCCTGCAGGCGACTGTAATAATAAAGGTAGTAGGACGCCATCGTGCCGCCGGGAATGCAGAAGTCGCC
>SCRB01000275.1 GCA_004299545.1 Rhizobiaceae bacterium | reverse complement strand
GTTTCGCGCCGATAGCTTCGGAAATTACCTATGCCGCGCGCCAGGAGCGTGTTGGACGGGCTTGCGTAGTTTCCGGGGCTTCCGCCAGTCCTCCACAGCCCTGGCCGCCTCAGTGGCGGCACCCCTTTGCTTCGGGCTTTACCTCGCCGGACCGTCGCTGGCGGCTCAACCTTCGGCAAAGGCACGGCAACCCACGCGTCCACCACGAAAGACAACGCCACCACGGTCAAACCCGCGACGCAATGCTTGAGCGATCTGAGCGACTTCAACGGCCGGATGAGCAAGGACGGTCATTGGCTCGGCGGATCCGGATACGGATATGGCTACCCCATGGGCGGACCCGGCTACGCACGCGGTGCGATGGGCAATAACGGTTCGGCGGCCTCAACCGGCTACATGAACGCACGGCCCGGTTACGAGGTGCGAACCCTGATCGCGGCCGCAGACATTCGTCTCCTTATCTTCCGGCGCTTCGTAAAATCATTTTGCAGATTCGCTCCCCGGAAGCGGGTAAGTCTTACGAGGCGCTCGATCTTGTCAGCCAGTGGGCCCTTCAGTACTCGCTTGCCTTCTCGTGCCGGGGCGAGCGCGGTCTCGATATGGACCATGATCTCGGCGACGTTCCGGGCGAAATCGGAGATGCCGGGCTTCAGATTTGCCTGCACGTTTGCCCTGGCCGATAATGGCCACGACCTGTTTGACGTTCAGTCTCTGTCCGGCTTCGAACTCGGCAAGGGCCTGAGGCAGGTGGTCGGGTGAAGCGGCGAGTTTGCCCATGACCGTCGCAGGTATCCCGGCATGCACGGCTTCGTAAACTGGCCTGCCGCCTGTCGTGCATTTATGCGCCTTCACGGAACCGGACCCTCGTCGTCGCATTGTGGAAGACATGCATGCGCATGTGTGCCCTCTCTTCCAAGGAAACACTCATGGCCAAGACCTCGACCCGTTCGCAGGGCAAGCCCGCGACGATCCATGACCAGGCGCTCGAACGCGGGGAAGGCGGCGAACTCCATCAGATCGCGGAAGGCAACGGCCCGATCCTGACGACCGCGCAGGGCGGCCCTGTTTCGGACGACCACAATACGTTGAAGATTGGTCTCCGCGGTCCCGCACTGATCGAGGATTTTCATTTCCGCGAGAAGATCTTCCATTTCGACCACGAGCGCATTCCCGAGCGCGTCGTGCACGCGCGCGGCTATGGCGCGCACGGCTATTTCGAGACGTATGATTCGCTGGCCAAATACACCCGCGCCGACATCTTCCAGCGCGCCGGCGAAAAGACGCCGGCCTTCGTGCGCTTCTCGACGGTCGCCGGGTCGAAAGGTTCGTTCGATCTGGCGCGTGACGTGCGCGGCTTCGCCGTCAAGCTCTATACGAAGGAAGGCAACTGGGACATCGTCGGCAACAACATGCCGGTGTTCTTCATCCAGGACGCCATACGCTTTCCGGATCTAGTGCACGCGGTAAAGGAAGAACCCGACCGGGCCTTTCCGCAGGCCCAGTCGGCGCATGACAATTTCTGGGACTTCATATCGCTGACGCCAGAATCGATGCACATGATCATGTGGATCATGTCCGACAGGGCGATCCCGCGTTCGTTTCGCTTCATGGAAGGGTTTGGTGTCCACACCTTCCGCTTCGTGAACGCCAAGGACGAGTCGACCTTCGTCAAGTTCCACTGGAAACCGAAATTCGGACTTCAGTCGGTGGTCTGGAACGAGGCGGTGAAGATCAACGGCGCCGATCCCGACTTCCACCGCCGCGACCTCTGGCAGGCGATCCAGGCCGGCAATTTCCCGGAATGGGAGTTGCGGGTGCAACTGTTCGACCAAAACTTCGCCGACAGCTTTGACTTCGATGTGCTGGACGCCACCAAGATCATCCCGGAAGAAATCCTGGAACCGATCCCGGTCGGACGCCTCGTCCTCGACCGGATGCCGGACAACTTCTTCGCCGAGACAGAGCAGGTCGCGTTCATGACGCAGAACGTACCGCCCGGCGTCGACTTTTCCAACGATCCGCTGCTGCAGGGCCGCAACTTCTCCTACCTCGACACGCAGTTGAAACGGCTCGGTGGCCCCAACTTCACGCATATCCCGATCAATGAGCCGAAATGCCCGTTCCATCATTTCCAGCAGGACGGCCATATGGCGATGCGCAACCCGGTCGGCCGCGTGAACTACGAGCCGAATTCCTTCGGCGAAGGCCCAAGGGAATCGCCGCAGCGCGGTTTCCGCACGTTCGCCGAAGCGGAAGAAGGCCAGAAAGTCCGCCTGCGCGCGGAAAGTTTCGCCGACCACTACAGCCAGGCTCGGCAGTTCTTTAATAGCCAGACCCCGCCCGAGCAGCGCCACATCGCCATGGCGCTGACCTTCGAGCTTTCCAAGGTCGAGACGCCGGTGATCCGCGAGCGGATGGTATCGCATCTCCTGAACATCGACGAGGGACTGGCAGAGACCGTTGCCGATAAGCTCGGCCTCAAGCAACTGCCAAAGCCCGCCGACGCCGCGGTCGCGCCTCGGGACGATCTCGAACCGTCGCCCGCTCTCAGCATCATCCAGAACGGGCCAGATAGCTTTGCCGGCCGCAAGGTCGGCGTGCTGGTCAGTCCGGGTGCCGATGCCGTACTGCTCAAGAAGCTCCAAGCCGCGATCGAGAAGGAAGGCGCGGTGATGGAGGTCGTCGCACCGAAGGTCGGCGGCGTAGAGGCCGCGGACGGGAGCTGGATCGAGGGGCGGCACATGATCGACGGAGGGCCGTCGGTTCTTTTCGACGCCGTGGCGCTGGTCCTCTCCGAAGAAGGCGCCGAACGTCTGACCGGCGAAGCCGCCGCGCGCGATTTCGTTGCCGACGCCTTCGCCCATTGCAAGTTCATCGCCTTCACTTCCGGCGCCGTCCCGCTGCTGCGGAAGGCGGGCGTCGATCCGGACGCCGACGAGGGTCTGATCGGTCTAGAGGATCAAAAGGCAG
>SCRB01000274.1 GCA_004299545.1 Rhizobiaceae bacterium | reverse complement strand
GCCAAGACGGGCGCAACGCCTTGGCGATTTCGTCGCGCTTGGCGGCCGCGTCGCGGTCGCCCGTCTTGGCGACCAGCGCAAACCATTTATAGGATTCTTCCAGGTTCTGCGGGACGCCTACGCCCTTGGCGGAAAGAATGCCGAGGTTGAACTGGCTATCCTTGACTCCGAGTTCGGCGGCGGCGGTAAACCAGCGGGCGGCGGCGGCATTATCGGTCTTGCCATCGGCTCCCATGGCGTAAAGCACCGCCAGGTTATGCATAGCGCTGGCATTGCCTTGCCCGGCGGCCTTCTCGTACCAGTCCTCGGCTTTCGCGATGTCACGGGTGACACCGGTGCCTTTTTCGTAAAAGTTGCCGATGCGATATTCAGCCGGAACGAGGCCGCGTTCAGCCGCCTTCTCGTACCATTGCGCGGCTTTCTTCATGTCCTGCGAAACGCCGTCGCCCTCGGCATAGCGTGTCGCCACCACGAACATCGCCTTCGGATCGCCGGCCTTTGCGGCATCGCGCAGCGGCGCCGGGCCGATATTGTCGGGAACAGTCAATGTCTCCGGCGCGGCGACGGATGTGACGACCGGTTGCGGCGCCGGCACGGATACCGGTGAGGATGGTACCGACGCTATCTTCGGTTCCGCAACGGGCGGCGTCGACGCGGCCTTCACCGTGTCGGCGGCGGAGGGATGGACCGCCGGCGCAGACGAGGCTATCGGCGCCAGGGCCGAGTCTGACAAGGGCTTCGAAGGCGATGCGGGGTCGGCCGCGGCCACCTTCATCGCTCCGTCGGTGCTCGCAAGCGGCGACATGCTGGACGAGGCCCGGTCAGCTGTCTTCGTTTCCGGCGCCTCGGCAGGGGGCGCTACTTTGGCGACTTTCTTCACGGAAGGCACCGTCATGGCGCTATGAACGGCATGGCTGTCCTGCATGAACGCCTTGCCGAGCTGCAACGCAGCCAGCGCGATCAACACGGCGCCAGCCGTCAACACGATCGTCTTGGAATTCGCACGCAGAAGATTGCGTAGGCTGAAGCGGCCGGAAACGCTCTTGGTGTCCGCATTCTTCTTCAGGATTTCCGCTTCCGAAGCCGCTGCCTGCGCGGCGCGGCGCGCGGCCGCGATAAAGTCCGATTTCGCCGCGTCGGTCTCCGCGATGCCGGCGCCGTGGCTCCTCTCGTCGCGAACGCGCTTCATGATGGCATTGAGGTCGGGTGCGCCGGACCCTGGAGCCAGCGGACGATTTGCTACCGTCGGATCGAGCATCTGGTCGAGATCGGGCGAAGTGTCTTCCGCTTCGGGCGCGACGCTCGGTTCGGCGCGCTCTTCCAGTGCTGATTTCTGCTTTTTCGAGTGCAGGGCACGCGCCAGCCCTGCAAACATGGAGCGGGAGCGGTCCTTGTTCGCCCCGGCCTCGATCGGTTCGAGGGCGGAGGCCGCCTGTGCCGCCTCCATCGCCGCAGCGGCGGGTGATCTCGCGGAAAATGACGCCCCGCCACCGGGAGCGGCTTCCTCCGGAGAGGCAAACAGCTCCGGCTCACCGGGGTCGATCGACGGCACATCCGCCAACGCCTTTTTGGGTGGCATCGCAGCAGCCGGCACGGCCAGACCGTTCTCCAGCATTCCGAGCCTGTCGACGATCTTCAGAAGGGTGTCATGGATCGCCTCGAACGTGCGGGTGTTTCTCTCGTCGGACCGACGCGCCAACTTCTCAAGTGACTGAAGATCGTCCGCCAGGCCCGAAATGGTGCCCATATCCGACCGGTCGCTTGTCGCACCGATGGCATCGACGGCCGCCTGGCGTGCCGCCTTCACGATATGGTCGCGGTTTTCGGCAAGGGAGCGCTCTATCGTTTCGAGGCGCGGGCCGAGATCATCGAAGGCTGGCAGCTTGTTGCCCGGCTCCGCCAGAAACCGGGTCAGGCCGGAAACCTGGCTTTCGAGGCTGCGGACCAGATCCGGATCGATACCGGCGATCTGCTCCGTCGCGGCCTGCATGCGGCCGGAAATGGCATTGAGCCTGGCTTCCAGTTCTCGCATCGGCTGCCGGTCGGGTACGGATTGCGGACGGCTGGCCAGTTTGTCGGCCATGGCTTCGAAACGCGCATCGAATGCCTTGATGATGCTTTCTCCGCTTGCCAGCGCCTGCTTGTTATAGCGTTCGAGCCGTTCTTCCAGATCCTTGAAAAGGGCAAGGCTCTGCTCGCGCGCATCAGCCTGACGCCGCTCGAACGCCTCGGATAGCCCAGCAAAGCGTGCCTCCATGCCGCGAAGGAGCTGATCGGCGTCAGCGGTTGCGCTTCCCTTGTCCAGCTTGTCAGAGATGATCGCGATCTGGCGGGCGAGATTCTCGACCGCCTGTTCCGGCAGAGCGGCGCGTTCCGCGATATCGTCAACCCTGCGGGAAAGGACGGTCAGCCGCTCCATGACGGCGCCGAACGGATGGTCCTCGATCAGTTCTTCGAGTTGCCGCGCGAGCGAGGTGATGCGCGCTTCGATGCGCTCGAAAGGTTCGGGATCGAAGGCGGCAGCGGGCGCGTGCAGTGCCGTCGATGCCACGATGGCCCGGGAAATCTCGTCAAGCCGCTCCTCGATCGCGGCAAAGGTCGAAGGCGTATTGCCTTCCTGCTGGCGCAAGAAACGCTCCATGGCCTTGGCGAGACTGCGCACCTTTTCTTCGAGCGAGCGCAGGGAAAGCGATTCCGGCAGCATGTTCACAGCCGCGCCGATCTGCTCCAGATGATCCGCGAGCGCCCTGATCGCCACGCTGTTGGAGGGCGTCTCGGCCAGCCTGTCCTCGAACGCATCGAAACGGCGGCCGACGGATTGGACGGTCTCCTCGCGCGCCAGCACCTCAAGGTCGCCGCGCATATGCGCGATTTCGTTGCGGAGGCCGCCGACGCCGGCACCATCACTCCGTTCGGCGAATTCGCCGATGGCGCTGGAAAGCCTCTCCATCTCACCGCTTAACTCCCGGCCGGCAACGGCGGGCGATGCGTTATACGCGGTCTTGATGTCGCGCCGAAGCGTATCGAATTCCTGTTTCAGCCCGGATGTCATCTGCCGGTGCAGATCCTCGCGCAGCGCCTTCAGTTCGGATGCGATCCTGCTTGCCGCCTCGACGCCATCTTCCTGCGCCCGCGCATGCTCGATCGCATGTGCAAGGGTGTGGAGCGGCTCGTCCCGAACTACCGGCTCTCTCTCACGCTCCCGCCTGTCGGCCTCGCGAACGGCACCCGAAAGCTCGCGCGAGAGGCGTTCCATACGCTGCGCGATATCCTCTCCGTCGCCCGTATTTCTCTCCGCATTCCAATCGCCGATTTGCGCTCCCTGCGCACCAAGCGAGCGGTTCAAATCCTCAAGGGAGGCATATTGCTTGCGCGGTCTGCCGATATTGAGGGTTTCGAGATAAGAGCGTTTCGTGTTCATCGATAGGCTCGCTGCCCATATATGTGCCGGCCGACCGGCTTGCCTGATATGGGGAATTTCGGATCCCGCCTTGCGGAGCGCTATAGCTTCCCGGCCGGAACGTCCGTTCCCTCGTTTCGAAATGCCGTGGACGCGAAACAGAATAGACACGGAACGCCGATACGCGCACCTTTCCCCCAACGTGGTAAACAACCCGTTAACCAACCTTACCGAAGAGAAAATGCCTGGGTGCCGGACAAGCCTTTCAAAGCGATTGAAGAACCGACCCGTCGATCCCCCCGATCAGGCTTGAGATGAGCGATGGCCGCAGCTTCGGTGAAGCCTCTCCATCGTGAAATCCGCCGCCTTTAAACGCTTGCAATAGGCCGGGGCGGAGACTATATCGCGCCGAGAATGAAACGGGCGCCTGTCATTCAGGTGCGCCTGATGTCGCAACCTTCTGAAAAATGGACAGTGCCTGCCCGGACCACCGGAGCCAACCGCCATCGTTTGCTCCTTCCTCCGGTCGAGGCGGCGAAAAACACCATGACGGACAATATCAAGGTCGCGGACGAGGCGGCCCAGGAAAAACTATCGGGTGAAATTCCGGCAGGATTCACACGCATCGGCGAAATGGCGGAAAGCTTCGGCGTCAGCCTGCGGACATTGCGCTTCTACGAGGACAAGGGCCTTATCCAGCCAAGGCGGATCGGCAATGCCAGGCTTTATTCCCACCGGGACAAGGCTCGATTGAGGCTGGTGCTTCTCGGCCGCAAGGTCGGCTTCTCCCTGCGTGAAGTGAAGCAGTTGATGGACCTTTACGACCCGAACGGCTCGAACATCCGGCAAATGAAGGTCGTGCTGGAAAAGTCGGAACGCCAGTTGGGACGGCTCGATAAGCAGCGGCTTGCGATCGAAGAGGCGATCAGCGAGTTGAAGGGCCTCATCACGACCGTCAGGGACCGACTGGACGATCGGCAATCGGCAAGGCGCTATGGATAGGGGGGCGGGCGCCATCGAGGGTTTCATCGTGGAAAACCTCGTTTTGACGCCCGTTCCGGATCTGCCTCATCTCACACTCTACACCGCGCATCCCGGCAGCGGGCTCAGCCGGATTTCAGCACGGGGTGGAAACCGCCCGCCCTACTGGGCCTATCGATGGGCCGGCGGCATGGCGCTTGCCCATCATTTCATTCGCAGACCCGAGACCGTCAAAGGGCTTTCGGTCCTCGACCTCGGCGCCGGGTCAGGACTCGTGGGGATCGCCGCGGCGCGAGCGGGAGCAACCAAGGTAATCGCCTCTGATATCGATCCCAACGCCGGCGCCGCGATCGCTCTCAACGCGGCGGCGAACGGCGCGTCCCTGGAATTCCACGAAGGCGACATTACGGCCCTTGAGCCGCCTCCGGTCGATCTCGTCGCCGTCGGCGATCTCTTCTACGAGACGGCATTAGCCCAAAAGGTGCTGCCCTTTCTCGACCGTTGCCTCGAAAAGCACATTCATGTGCTCATCGGCGATCCGGGGCGGGCGCACCTGCCCCGGCAGCGCCTCCTCCAGACCGCGGAATACAACGTCGCCGATGTCGGTTCGGCATCGTCTTCGCCGTCTCTGCCCGCATGGGTTTTCGCACTCCGACCCGGCGGCGGAACGTCCCTCTCCCTCGGATGACGGCGGCGACGCAACCACTCAGTGGTTGTTGCGCGGAATGCCGGCCGTATGTGCAACGTCGCGGTATTTGACCGCCGGCTTCAGCACCATGCCTTCCGACAATTGATCGACCATGCCGCGCTGGATTTCCTGCCACGGCGTCTGGCTCGCCGGATAGGGGAAGCCGCCATTCTTTTCCAGCGCCGCGCGGCGCTTCGCCAACTCATCGTCCGAAACGAGAATATCCGCCGTTCCCTTCCTTAGATCGATGCGGACACGATCACCGGAGCGCAGCAGCGCCAGGCCGCCATTCGCCGCCGCTTCGGGGGAGGCGTTGAGGATCGAAGGGGAGCCGGACGTGCCGGATTGCCGGCCGTCGCCAATGCAGGGCAGCGCATGAATGCCCTTCTTGATGAGATAAGCGGGCGGCTGCATGTTCACCACCTCGGCCGCACCGGGATAGCCGATCGGTCCGGTGCCGCGTATGAACAGCAGCGTATGTTCGTCGATGCCGAGCGACGGATCGTCGATGCGGGCGTGATAGTCCTCCGGCCCCTCGAACACCATGGCCGGGCCTTCGAAGGCGTCGGGGTCGGCCGGATTGGAAAGATAGCGGTTGCGGAATTCCTCCGAGATCACGCTGGTCTTCATGATGGCGCTGTCGAACAGATTGCCTTTGAGATTGATGAAGCCGGCATTTTCCTTGAGCGGATCGGAAACGGGGCGGATCACCTTCGTGTCCAGGTTCTTCGCACCCGCACAATTCTCCCCCATCGACTTGCCGTTCGCGGTGATGGCGTCCGGATGCGGAAGCAGATCGGCCTTCATCAATTCCATGACGACCGCCGGCACGCCGCCGGCATGGCAATAATCCTCGCCCAGATATTCGCCGGCAGGCTGGAGATTGACCAGAAGCGGGATCTTGTGGCCGACTTTCTGCCAATCGTCGTTGTCGAGCTTTATGCCGAGATGACGCGCGATGGCGTTCAGGTGGATGGGAGCATTGGTCGAACCGCCGACCGCGGAATTGACGACGATGGCGTTCTCGAACGCCTCCCGCGTCATGATGTCGGAGGGTTTCAGGTCCTCGCGCACCATGTCGACGATCCGCAAGCCCGTCTCGTAGGAAATCTGCGCCCGCTCGCGATAGGGCGCGGGGATGGCGGCGGAGCCGGGAAGTTGCATGCCGAGCGCTTCGGCGAGCGAATTCATGGTCGTCGCCGTCCCCATTGTATTGCAATAGCCGACCGAAGGCGCCGACGACGCGACGATTTGCATGAACTCCTCATAGTCGATTTCACCGGCGGAAAGACGCTCGCGCGATTCCCAGACGACGGTGCCCGATCCGGTACGCTTGCCGTTGTGCCAGCCATTCAGCATTGGCCCGACGGAAAGCGCGATCGCCGGAATGTTGACCGTCCCGGCCGCCATCAGCATCGCCGGCGTCGTCTTGTCGCAACCGATGAGCAGCACGACACCGTCGAGCGGATAGCCGTAAAGGACCTCGACAAGCGACAGATAGGAAAGGTTGCGGTCGAGCGAGGCCGTGGGGCGTTTTCCGGTTTCCTGGATCGGATGGCAGGGGAACTCCATTGCCACGCCGCCGGCCGCATTGATGCCGGCGCGCACCCGTTTCGCGAGTTCGAGATGATGCCGGTTGCAGGGCGAAAGATCGGACCCGGTCTGGGCTATGCCGATAATCGGCTTGCCGGACTGAAGCTCCTGCCGGGTGATGCCGTAATTGAGGTAACGCTCGATATAAAGGGCGGTCATTCCGGGGTCGGCCGGATTGTCGAACCACATTTGCGAACGGAGTTTGGTGTTCATCTTGCCGCCAGTCATCGAGCGTCTCCAAAAAATGCGGACCATTCCATTCCATCGATATGGCATGCCGGTCCAGCCGGCAA
>SCRB01000273.1 GCA_004299545.1 Rhizobiaceae bacterium | reverse complement strand
TGCAACCACATGCGGCGATCCACAACAACCGCCGCATGCCGCTGCTTTACGAATTCCCGCTGAAGCCGGGGAGGGTCACGTTCTTCCGGCTGAGCCAGGCGAAAGGCAGGCCGATGGCGGTTATCGGCGGCGGCGAAATGCTGAAGCGCCCGCTCGCCTTCAACGGGACATCCGGCGTGGTGCGTTTCGATTCCGGATCGAAGGCCGTGCTCGAACGCATCATGGGGGCGGCGCTCGAACACCATATGGCGCTCGCCTATGGCGATCACCGCGCTGCGCTGGAAGGAGCGGCCGCGGAGCTTGGCCTGCCAGTCCTTGCCTTGTGATAGTGTGTCGTAAGCTCTCCCCCGCCAGGCATTGGCAGGATCATGCGGGAAACCCGTAGCTTCCGGCGAAGTCGCCTTCCGCCGTTGCCATCGAACGTCCATAGACCGGTTTCCACGGCTTTGCCTCACGTGCCGTCAGTTCGTTCAGCCGAGCGAGGCGCTTGCGGCCGTCCTCGCGAAGTGCATTCAGCACCTTGTCGCCATCGGGGAATCCGCTCTCGACCGCGTTCAGCCAAATCGTTCGCCCGGCAAGAAAACCCTGCGCGCCGGCGGCGTAGGAATAAGAAAGCACGCGCTCGAACTGGTCAGGAGCGGCGCCGCCGGAAAGCATGACCCAGGGAACGCCCGCTTCACGGCAGATCGCCCCGATCGCCTCGAACTGGCGCGCCACTTCCCGCGCCGCGGCGCTGTTGTCGGGCGCGGGGAGGGAGGCGGAAGGCAGCGGCGTCTCCAGCTTGAAGAGATCGACGCCATATTCCGGCCGGGCGAATTCGCGCACGCTGCCGACAACGAGATCGGCCCTCTTGTCGGGCGATTCCACATAGTCGGCGGTATGTTTCTCGCTGCCGGCAAACGGATAGACCAGAAGTTCGAGGATGAAGGGAATGTCGTGGCGGCGGCAATCCTCGCCAACCGAGCGAACGAAGGCTTTCTGGTGTTCCTTGACCCCGTTGCCGGCGTCGGGGCGATACCAGGCAAGCACCTTGACGCCATCGGCGCCGATCTGCCTGATCTTGCCGACGCTCCAATTGTCGATGGCGCGAGACTTGCGCCCCTCTGGCGTTTCCTCCACCCGATGGTCTTCGAGCGTCATGATCAGGCCGGTCTTCCTCGGCAGGACGTCGATTGCAGCGGGTACGGCGAAATTGGGATCGAAGAGCATTGAACTTGCATCCTCCGCCAGCGCTTCGACCAGGAGGCGCTTGGCCTTCAGCATATCCTGGAAGGTCACCTCGCCGGGCGCGATGCCCCGCGCCTTTGCGATCGCCGCGAAGAGCGGCGGCCGCTGATCGAGCGCCACCATGGTGAAATGACCGCTATCGTTCACCAGGCGGGCCAAGCCCCGGGTCTTGCCGATCGTCGTCATCTTCTGTTCCTTTGGAAGGAGGTGATCTCGTCGAAAGCGGGAATGCCGGCGCGGCCGGCAGGCCTGGTGCATTTGAGTGCGGCGGCGGCCGACGCGAATGTCATCGCCTCGCCGGTCGCCATGCCGGTGCCGATGGCAAAGGCATAAGCCCCGTGGAAGACGTCACCGGCGCCGTTCGTATCGACGGCGGCGACCGTGAAAGCGGGTAGTCGGTGGGACTCACCGTCTTCGCGCCATTCGACGCCGTCTTCGCCGAGCGTGACGGCACAGATGCGGCAACCATAGCGTCCCGCGACATGGTCGAGCGCCGCGGTTCTGTCCGTTGCTTCGAACCCCGCGAGGGCGGGTTGTGAAAAGATCGCGTGGTCGGTCAACGGCAGCAACCGCACGAAAATATCCGCATCGGCGACCTCGGCATCCAGAACGGTCGGTATGCCGGAGCGGCGCGCGGCGGCAAATGCCGCTTCCGTGCCCTCGGGCCAGCGCGGGTCGGAGAGGACTGCATCGGCGGAGGCGATTTTCTCCAGCGGCAGCCAGTCGGCGGCGTCCGGCAGCCCGTGGCCGCGAAAATTGACGATGTGCCGCTCGCCCTCGCCGTCGACGAAGACGCCGGATGCGGAAGAGCGGGCTCCCTCGAACAGGCGGAAACCATCGGCATTGACGCCATGTGCGGCGAGTTCGTCGCGCATGATGTGGCCCGCGGGATCGTCGCCGGCTCGGCCCCAGAAATGCGCCTCGCCGCCGAGCCGGGCGATCGTCACCGCCGCCGTCGCCGCCATGCCGCCGCCGGCAGTGACGTAGTGGTTGGCGCGCACCTTTGACAGATCCGTGCCGGGGAGGCGATCCGCCTGCCAGACGTGATCGAGCGTCGACAGCCCGATGCAGATGATCGCGGGTCGTCCGGCCGTGCCCCTATTGCTCATGTCGTGCTCCAAACCGGAGAAAGGCGGTCCGATGCAAGCGTGATCGTCGGAACTCCGGCACACAATTGTAACCGGTTACAATTGTGTGTAAAGATACAAGGGTCGATTTTTATCGTGGAGTTGGACGGCCAAGGGAAGATTCGTCGGGAACGGT
>SCRB01000272.1 GCA_004299545.1 Rhizobiaceae bacterium | reverse complement strand
CGTCAGCGCCAGAGGCGCGATGACGATGAAGCCGGTCAGGAAATAATTGCGTAGCCGCGACATCGCCGAGTCTTCCCCCAACACGCCGCCGATGCCTATTCGAAGGCGACTCCGCGACACCATAGCACCATCGCGCGGTGCCCAAAAATCTGGGATGGCGCGTTCGGTAAAACAAGCCTGCTTGCGGAAGGACCTATTCCACAGTCACCGATTTGGCGAGATTGCGCGGCTGGTCGACATCCGTGCCCATCGCAACCGCGGTGAAATAGGCGAGAAGCTGGATCGGCAGCGCATAGACGATCGGCGCGATGAATTCCGGCACGTCGGGCAGCACGATCGTGTCCATTGTGGTGAGGCTCGTGCGTGCGGCGCCGGCCTCGTCCGTGATGAGGATGATCCTGCCGCCTCTCGCCGCCACCTCCTGCATATTCGACATGGTCTTGTCGAATATGCGGTCATGCGGCGCAATGACGATAACCGGCATGGTCTCGTCGATGAGTGCGATCGGGCCGTGCTTCAATTCGCCAGCGGCATAGCCCTCGGCGTGGATATAGGAAATCTCCTTCAGCTTCAGCGCGCCCTCCATGGCGAGCGGATAGCTGGTGTCGCGGCCGAGATAGAGGACATGCCGGACACGGGAGAGTTCGCGCGCCACCTTTTCGATCTGGTCGGAAAGCCGCAGCACCTGGTTGGCGAAACGGGGCGCTTCCGCCAACTGTCTGATCAGGATACTCTCTGCTTCCGACGCGATATGCCCGCGCGCCACGCCGGCCATGACGGCGAGCGACGCAAGGGCGGACAATTGACAGGTGAACGCCTTCGTCGAGGCGACACCCACTTCCGGGCCGGCCAGTATGGGGAAGGTTACGTCGGCTTCCCGCGCAATCGTCGAGCCGCGCACATTGACGACCGCCCCGATCGGCACGTTCTGGTCGCGGCAATAGCGCAGCGAGGCAAGCGTGTCGGCCGTTTCGCCCGATTGCGAGATGAAAAGTGCCGCGCTTTTTCCCGAAAGCGGCATTTCGCGATAGCGGAATTCCGACGCGATATCGATGTCCACCGGCAGTCTGGCGTAACGTTCGAACCAGTATTTGCCGATCGACCCGGCGAGGTAAGCCGTACCGCAGGCCGACATGGCGAGCCGGTCGAGCTTCGCGAAATCAAAAGGCAGGTCGAGCGCCCGCGCGCGTCCTTCGGTGAAATCGAGATAATGGGCAAGGGTATGGGAGATCACTTCCGGCTGCTCGTGAATCTCCTTTTCCATGAAGTGATGGTAGTTGCCCTTGTCGACGAGGAAGCTGCTGCCGACCGATTGCTGGCGCGGGCGCTCGACCGGCTCGCCTTTCATGTCGAAGATCTCGACATGATTGCGCCGCACGACCGCCCAGTCGCCATCCTCCAGATAGGTGACGGAATTGGTAAAGGGCGCAAGGGCGATAGCGTCGGAGCCGAGATACATCTCGCCTTTGCCATGACCGATCGCCAGCGGCGGCCCGTTGCGTGCGCCGATGATAAGATCGTCATCGCCTTGGAACATGATGGCGAGCGCAAAAGCGCCTTCAAGCCGCTTCAAGGCGCGATGCGCCGCATCGACCGGCCTCGCGCCGCGCTTCAGTTCGCGCGAGACGAGATGCGCCACCACCTCGGTGTCGGTCTGCGAGGTGAAGGCGTAGCCGTCCTCGACCAGTTCCTGACGCAATTCGGCGAAATTCTCGATGATGCCGTTGTGGACGATGGCGACGCCATTCGAAAAATGCGGGTGGGCATTGGTTTCATTCGGCACGCCATGGGTCGCCCAGCGCGTATGGCCGATGCCGATCGTGCCGGCGAGCGGCTCTTCATCGAGCCTGTGTTCAAGATTGACCAGCTTGCCCTCGGCACGGCGGCGCGCAAGTTCGCCTCCCTCTATCGTGGCAATTCCGGCGGAATCATAGCCGCGATATTCGAGGCGCTTCAACGCATCGACCAGCAAGGGCGCAACGGGAACCTGCCCGACAATACCAATTATCCCGCACATAAGATTACCCCGAATCTGAAACCGTCATCACCTGCATTACAAACACGCAGCTTGGGATGAAAAGCACATTCGATTTCGCTGCATTCCATTCTTTCACACTACCGCGCGAAAGCTTTCTATACTTTTATTGAAGGTCAATTACCCGATCCGTCAGGATTTTTCGATTGCCTTCTTCTTCGCCTCGGAGAAGCGGCGCCGCAATTCGCTCGCCCGGCCGGGTTTCGTCGCCTGGCGGGCGCGGCCGAACGCGAGCGCGTCGTCGGGAACGTCTTCCGTAATCACGCTGCCCGACGCCACATAAGCTTCCCTGCCGACCGACACCGGGGCAACAAGCGCCGAATTCGAGCCGATGAACGCGCCTGGACCGATCCGCGTCTCATATTTGCCGAAGCCGTCATAATTGCAGGTGATTGTCCCCGCCCCGATATTGGCGGCGGCGCCGATGAACGCATCGCCGATATAGCTGAGATGGTTGATCTTGGCCCCTTCGTCCACCACCGCCTTTTTCACTTCGCAGAAATTGCCGACCTTCGCCCTCCGGCGCAGTTCGGTTCCCGGCCGAAGGCGGGCGAATGGTCCGATCTCGCAGCCATCCGCGACACTGGCCTGCTCGAAATGACAAAAGGCATGGATTTTTACGCTCTCGCCGACGCTGACGCCCGGTCCGAACCAGACGTTGGGCTCGACCACCGTATCGACGCCCAGTGTCGTATCGTGGGAGAAGAAGACGGTTTCAGGCGCAATCAGCGTTACGCC
>SCRB01000271.1 GCA_004299545.1 Rhizobiaceae bacterium | reverse complement strand
GGCACGAGATACGCCATGTCGACGCCGGCGGCGGCCTCGGCATCCCCTACAGGAACGATAACGCGCCGCCGCCCGGTCCGGAAGCCTATGCGGCGATCGTCCGCAAGCGCCTTGGGGGGCTGGGCGCCGGGATCATCCTCGAACCGGGGCGCCTCATCGTCGGGAATGCCGGTATCCTGGTCTCGGAAGTGATGTATCTGAAGCGCGGCGAGGCCCGCAATTTCCTGATCGTCGACGCCGCGATGAACGACCTGATCCGCCCGACGCTTTACGAGGCTTATCACGAGATCAGGCCGGTGGCGCCGCCGCGTTCGGACGCTCCCTCGATCACGGTCGACGTCGTCGGCCCTGTCTGCGAGACGGGCGACTATCTCGGCCACAGGCGCGAATTACCGGAAATGCAGCCGGGCGACCTCATCGCGGTCTTGACGGCAGGGGCCTATGGCGCTGTCCAGGCAGGCACCTACAACACCAGATTGCTGGTGCCGGAGGTGCTGGTGAACGGCGACCGTTTCCATATCGTCCGCCCGCGCGGCACGTATGAGGAACTGATCGGGCTCGATTCCCTGCCCGAATGGCTTTGACCACCGATCACGTTTCCCCGATCACCTTTTCGCGCTCATGCCTCGCCTTTGCCGCGATTGTTGCTATTTTAGGCAGCTGGCGCAGCAGGAGACGGTCCCTGCGCGAAACAGCACCGACAGAATGATGGCAGAAACGCCGAGCAAAAACGGAACGGGACAGACGCTCCTGCGCGTGCGGCAGACACGGTTCACAACGCGCTGGACGATCGTCTTCGAACGGCTTTGGCCGAGGGTTCTGCCGCTTCTCATTGTTGTCAGCCTCTTCGTGAGCATTTCGTGGCTCGGCCTGTTCCGGCTTTTGCCGGATGTGCCACGGCTCGCCCTTGCCGTTCTCTTCGCCCTCGCAGCCATTGCGGCGCTCCTCCCGCTAAGGCGTTTCCGGATGCCGTCTGCGGGAGAAGTTGACCGGCGCATCGAAGGCGCCAACCGGCTTGAACACACGCCGCTCCTCGTCCAGAGCGATGAACCGGCCGGCGGCGAGAGCGCCTTCGCTGATGCACTCTGGCGCGAACACCAGAAGCGCATGGCGGCGCGTCTGGCGGGCATTACGGGCGATATGCCCCGCACCCGCGTGCCTGAACGCGATCCCTGGGGCCTGAGGTCGATCGCCGCGCTTCTTTTCGTCGTCGCGTTCGCGTTCTCATGGAGCCCGATCTCGGGGCGGCTGAACGATGCGTTCCACATCCATATCGCGCGCGACACCGTGCCGCCGCGCATCGACGCCTGGATCACGCCGCCTGCCTATACCAGCCGTCCGCCGATCTTCCTGACAGCCGAAAACGCGGCAGCCGACCAGCACCTCTCCGTTCCGGAGAACAGCCGGCTGACGCTCAGGATCACCGGCGGCGCGGGCGACGAGGAACTCGATTTCAAGGGTCGTGACGGGAAGGTCCATGCGCTCAAGGCTACGGGAGATAAATCCGCGCCGGTCCCGGCGACCGCAAAGGCGCGTGAATTCACCGATACGCTCACGGCCGACGGGGCTTTCAGCCTCGTCTCGGACGGGCGCGAACTGAACCATTGGGCGGTCTCCGTCATTCCGGACAACCCGCCCGTCATCCATTTTGCCACCGAGCCGAAACAGGCCGCCAACGGGACGCTGGAACTCGCCTATACAGTCGATGACGATTATGGCGC
>SCRB01000270.1 GCA_004299545.1 Rhizobiaceae bacterium | reverse complement strand
CGTTTTCTCGGTCGGCCTCAACCGCGAAAACGTCTTCCACGGATTCCAGGTTGGCATAGGTGCCGTCGTGCAGGATGAAAGGGCCATAGCGGCCAATGCCGGCGGCGATCATCTTGCCCGTTTCCGGATGCGGGCCGACGTCGCGCGGCAGCGACAGCAAGGCCAGTGCTTTTTCACGGTCGATCTCGTCCGGTTTCCAGCCTTTCGGCAGGCTCGCCCGCTTGGCTTCCTTGCCGTCGCCGCGCTGCACATACGGGCCGAAACGGCCGGTGCGCAGCGTGATTTCCTCGTCCGTATAGGGGTCCTTCCCCAGAACCTTCGTGCCATCGTCGAGAGCCGTGGCATCATTGCCGTTACCATTGAGCGCATCGCCCAGCTGGCGCGTGTAGCCGCATTCGGGATAATTGGAGCAGCCGACGAAGGCGCCGAACTTGCCGAGCTTCAACGACAGTCTGCCGGAGCCGCAGCGCGGGCACCCGCGAGGGTCGGAACCGTCTTCCTTCGCGGGGAAGACAAGCGGCGCCAGCTCCTCGTTCAGCGCGTCGAGAACATCGGAGACGCGCAGTTCCTTGATGCCGTCCACCGCGCCGGAGAAATCCCGCCAGAAGTCGCGCAGCACCTCTTTCCATGAGAGCTTGCCGTCCGAAATCTCGTCGAGCTTCTCCTCCAGCGACGCGGTAAAATCATACTCGACATAGCGCTCGAAAAAGCTTCCGAGGAAGGCGGTTACCAAACGCCCCTTGGCCTCCGGGACGAGGCGGCGCTTTTCGATCGCGACATAGCCGCGGTCATCCAGCGTTTTCAGCGTGCTCGCATAGGTCGACGGGCGGCCGATCCCGAGTTCCTCCATCTTCCTGATGAGCGAAGCCTCGGAGTAGCGCGGCGGTGGCTCTGTCGTATGCTGGGTCGCTTCGATCGAGCGCCGGTCGAGCGTCTCGCCCGACCTGATCTCGGGAAGGCGGCCGTTCTCGTCGTCCTCGGCATCGTCGTCGCGCTGGTCGGTATAGGCGGCGAGGAAACCGTCGAAGCGTGTGACGGAACCGACGGCCCTGAGACCTGCGGTGCGGGTGCCGTTCACGGCCTCGATCTCAACCGTCGTGCGCTCGATGTCCGCCGCCTGCATCTGGCTGGAGATGGCCCGTTTCCAGACCATGTCGTAGAGACGCGCCTGGTCGGGGTCGAGATGTTGCCTTACCGAAGCAGGAGTGCGCGAGAAGTCGGTCGGGCGGATGGCTTCATGCGCTTCCTGCGCATTCTTCGCCTTGACGGAATAATGACGCGGCTTTTCCGGCAGGTAGCGGCTTCCGAACTCGCGGCCGATCGTCTCACGCGCCGCCGCGATCGCCTCCGGAGCTATTTGAACGCCATCGGTCCGCATATAGGTGATAAGCCCGGCTGTCTCGCCGCCGAGATCGACGCCCTCATAGAGGCGCTGCGCCACCTGCATGGTGCGGTTGGCCGAGAAGCCGAGGCGCGAGGAGGCGGCCTGCTGCAAGGTCGACGTGGTGAAGGGTGGCGCGGGATTGCGCTTGGTCGGCTTCGCCTCCACGGAAACGGCGCGGAAGACCGCCCCTTCGAGCATGGTCTTGATATCAGCGGCTTGCGCTTCCGTCTTGATGTCGAGCTTCTGCAGTTTCCTGCCGTCGAACGCAGTCAGCCGCGCCTGGAAATCTTCCTTGCGCGGCGTCGCCAGAAGTGCGGCGACCTGCCAGTATTCCTCGCGGACGAAACGCTCGATTTCCGCTTCGCGGTCGCAGACCAGGCGCAACGCCACCGATTGCACGCGCCCGGCCGACCGCGCCCCCGGCAGCTTGCGCCAGAGCACGGGCGAGAGCGTGAAGCCGACCAGGTAGTCGAGCGCCCGGCGGGCCAGATAGGCATCGACCAGGGGCGCATCGATGTCTCGCGGATGCGCCATCGCCTCGAGCACGGAATTTTTTGTGATGGCGTTGAAAACGACGCGGCTGACCGGCTTGTCCTTCAGCGCCCGCTTCTGGCGCAGCACTTCGAGCACATGCCAGGAGATCGCTTCGCCTTCGCGGTCCGGATCGGTCGCGAGGATCAGTCCGTCCGCTTCCTTCAGTGCGTTGACGATATCGGCGAGGCGTTTCGATGCCTTGCCGTCAACGGACCACGACATGGCGAAATCGTCGTCAGGGCGTACGGAACCGTCCTTGGCCGGCAAGTCCCGGACATGGCCGAAGGAGGCCAGAACTTTGTAGTTGCGGCCGAGATATTTGTTGATCGTTTTCGCCTTGGCGGGCGATTCGACGACGACGACATCCATCGAAAATACGGCTTTCCCTCACGGTGGCAGCCTCTACCGCGCCGGGGACGGCATGCGCAGCCAGACTCTTTGGAAATTCTTCCAGCACATGGCCGTGCTTTTGTTCGCGGTCAAGG
>SCRB01000001.1 GCA_004299545.1 Rhizobiaceae bacterium | reverse complement strand
TGCCGACCGAGAACACGGAAACGGCGATCGAATTGCGCGCTCCCATCATGATCATGGAGAAAATGTCGCGGCCGAACTGGTCGGTCCCGAAAATGTGGCTGGCGCTCGGCCCTTTCAGGCGGTCCGGAATCGCCATCGCCATCGGGTCATAGGGTGTCCAGAAATAGGAGATCAACGCCGCGAGAATGACGATCGCCGTGATGACCGCGCCGATCATGAAGCTCGGACTGTGGACGAGGCGGCGCAACAGGCCGGCCTCGACTCCCTCCGTGGACATGACGGTGCTGGCGAAGGAAGGATCAGTCATCGCCGCACCTTCAATCGTGGATCGGCGATAGCGTAGGCGATATCGACCAGGAAGGTGATGACCACGACGGCGGCGACGATCAGGAGAACGACGCTCTTCACCACCATGAGGTCGCGCTGCGCGATGGCCTGGAAGACGAGCCGGCCGAGCCCGGGAAGGTAGAAGACGTTCTCGATGATGACGGTCCCCGCGATCAGGAAGGAGAATTGCAGGCCGAGGATCGTGAGCACCGGGATGAGTGCGTTACGGACGCCATGGCGCCAGATGGTGGCGCGTTGCGTCAGGCCCTTGGCGCGGGCGGTGCGGATATAATCCTCGCCCAGAACGTCGAGCAACGCCGAGCGGGTGACGCGCGCCAGGATCGCCGCCTGCGGCAGCGCCAGCGCGACCGCCGGCAGGATCAGCGCCCGGAATGCCGGCCATATCCCCGCCGACCAGCCGGGAAAGCCGCCGGATGGAAGCCAGCGCAGGCCGGTCGCGAAGACATAGACCAGAAGCAGGCCGAACCAGAAGTTCGGCAAGGCTATGCCGAACTGGCTGAGCCCCATTATGCCGAAGTCGAGCGGCTTATTGCGATTTGTTGCCGCGATTACCCCGACCGGTATGGCGATGAGCGTGGAGAGAAGAAGGGCGAGGACCGCCAGCGGTATGCTGACCCAGATGCGTTGCCCGACGAGTTCGGAGACGGGCACCGAATAGGTGTAGGACGTTCCGAGGTCGCCATGGACCATGCCCCCGATCCATTCGGCGTAGCGCACGGGCGCGGGTTCGTTGAGCCCGAGCTTCGTGCGCAGCGCGGCAAGCGTGTCCGGCCGCGCCTGGGTGCCGAGAATGACCTCAGCCGGATCGCCCGGCAGGATTTCGAGTACGGTGAAGATGACGGCGCTTGCAACGACAAGCGTCAGGAACAATGCGATGAACCGTCGGGCAATATAGATGAGCATGGACTGATATTACGATAGACTGCCTTGGTGCGCCGCTCAGATAGACGATATGCCGGATTCGTTGAACCCGGCATATAGAGATGTCCCCCTCACAGCCTCACTTCGTTCGGCACCTCTCCCCATATACGTAGGGGAGAGGACAGACGGCCGTTGCCCTGGCTCCCATCCTCCCCCCTCGCCGAACGGGGAGAGGTGGTCAGCGAAGCTCATCGGTGAGGGGATCGATGACGCGTTAACCCGAGATTGAAGCCTCTGTTTGTATCCGACGTCGTGCACTTTGGTGCATGGCGTCTTCAAATACCGATCCTCACTGTTCCCAATGTACGTCCGACAAGACGTCGGCGTCGATCGGCCAGTTTTTCCACAAGCCTTTCAGCTTGGCGTTCCAGATACCGATCTTGGGCAGTTCGAACAGGAAGACGTTGACGGCGTCGTCGGCAAGAATCTCCTGTGCCTGATGGTAAAGCTCCGTGCGCTTCTTCTGGTCCTGCGTGACGTTCAGTTCGTCCATCACCTTGTTGAACTTGGGGTTGTGGTAATTGAAGTAATAGTTCGGCCGCGCGTAGATGCCGATATCGAGCGGCTCGACATGGCTGATGATGGTCAGGTCGTAGTCCTTGTTCTTGAACACGCCCGACAGCCACTGCGCCCATTCAACGGGGACAAGCTG
>SCRB01000269.1 GCA_004299545.1 Rhizobiaceae bacterium | reverse complement strand
ACCGGAACCCTTGCCGCCATGGCGGCGCAGGTGTTGCGCAACGTGCACCCGACCAATCTCGGCTTCGACATCTGGCTTATCGTGACGGGCATCCTGCTTCAGTTCACGCTTGCCTACTATCTCGAATGGCTTTCGCGCATCGGCGCTTCCGGCAAGAAGATGTCGGCGGTCGTGCAAACGAACCGCAAGCTTCCCGTGCCGGCGCCGATCGCGCTCCGTTGACGGAATTTCCGCGGCGGCGTAGGGGCTTGCCGTAAATTTCGGCGGCTCCGCATCTGGCGGGTGCTGCCACCCTCCTGGAGCCCCGCTGCTTGAGTCCCGATATTGCCAACGCCGTGGCGCTCACCGTCGCGGCCCTTGCGACGGCGGGTGTCATTGTGAGGCCTCGCGGCCTGCCGGAAGCGGTATGGGCCGTGGGCGGCGCCGTTATGCTCGTCGCATTCGGATTGCTTCCGTGGCGGGCAGCCGTTGCCGGCGTGACGGCGGGCCTGGACGTCTACCTCTTTCTTCTCGGTATGATGCTCCTCTCCGAAGTGGCGCGCGAGACGGGCCTGTTCGACTGGCTGGCGGCCATAGCAACCGCGCATGCAAGGGGATCGGCGCCGCGCCTTTTCCTGCTGATCTACGGTGTCGGCACGGTCGTCACGGTCTTTCTCTCGAACGATGCCACGGCCGTCGTCCTGACCCCGGCGGTCGCAGCCGCCGCGCGCAGTGCCAGGGTGAAAAATCCGGTACCCTATCTGCTGATCTGTGCCTTCGTCGCCAATGCGGCGTCCTTCGTCCTGCCGATCTCCAATCCGGCGAACCTCGTTCTCTATGGCCGCAACATGCCGCCGCTGCTCGAATGGCTGCCGCTTTATCTCCTGCCGTCTGCGGCGGCGATCGTGGCGACCTTCTTGCTGCTGCGCTGGAGTGTGCGCCGGGAACTGGCCGGCGAAGTCGCTCGTGAGGTGCCGCGCCCGCACCTCTCCCTCGGCGGCCGTGCGGCGGGCATCGGGATCGTCGTCACGGCGATCGTGCTGATGACGGTTTCCGCCTTCGACATTCCGCTGGGAGCTCCGACAGCGATCGCCGGTATCGTGACCGTGCTTTTCACGCTCTTGATCGAGGGGGCTTCGCCGCTCAGGATCGTAAGGGGTATATCGTGGGGCGTTCTGCCGCTCGTCGCCGGACTCTTCGTCCTGGTCCAGGCGCTCGATCACGCGGGCGTCATCGCCGCCCTTGCACGCGAAATCGAGGGCGCCGCACATCTGTGGCACGACGGCGCGGCGATCGGCTCCGGCCTCGTCATAGCGCTTGCCTCCAACCTCATGAACAATCTGCCGGCAGGGCTGGTGGCTGCCAGCGCGATGCAATCGGCGCACACCTTGCCGGAACTGTTCCGCCGTGCGGTGCTGATCGGTGTCGATGTCGGTCCGAATCTCTCCGTCACGGGATCTCTGGCAACGATTCTCTGGCTCGCGGCACTCAGGCGCGAGGGGATCAAGGTGAGTGCCGGGACATTCCTCAGGACGGGCATCGTCGTCATGCCGCCGGCGCTTCTCCTCGCGCTTGGCACAGCCTGGCTCACGCGCTGACGAATCCCTGTTTTCAGGCAATTCCGGACGCAAAACCGCTATACACTTTTGCTGGAATTGCCCTGGCCCTTATTTCTTCCTGATCGCGATCGAACGGCCGGCGCGTTCGGGCATCGGCAGGCTGGCATGGGCTTTTGCCATGGCCGCGATCCTTGCTTTGACGTCCAATGGAAAGGGGGTCACTTTCGGCCCGTCCATGTCGACATGCAGTATCAGGTTTTCCGATGTCGCGGCGAGCCAGCCATCGACATGGCGAAGCTCCTGGAAGTAACGGACCCGCTTTTCGTCGTGGTCGAGAATCTGGACCGTCGCGGTGATGCGGTCGCCAAGGTGCAATTCGCGCACATAACAGATGTGGACTTCCGCCGTATAGCTGGTCAGTCGCCGTTCCTTCGCGTAGGCCGGCCCCATTCCCAGGAAATCGAAGGCTTCGTCGGAGCAGCGGTCGAGCAGGACATTGTAATAGGCCATGTTCAGATGGCCGTTATAATCGATCCATTCCTTCTCGATCTCCATGGCGCTGGAAACGAAGGGTGCGGGAAGAGACATGAGGTCGGTCCTCTCTCGATGACGCGGAAGCGGGGCTGGACAACGGCACTTAATAGCGGAATACCGTTTAGACGACATATCCGGAAACCGGAACCGGTTTCCGCCGATGGAGGAATGATGGCACTCGCTGACCTGGTGAAAGTGGAGCGCAACGAAGCGGGCATAGGCCTGGCGCTCGATATATTGCGGCAGCGCCTCGGACCGCGGCTCCAGACAGGCCAGTCGCTGCGCGAACAGCATGCCCATACCACCACCTATATTCCCTTGCAGGCGCCGGACGCGGTCATCATGCCGGAATCGACGGAGGAAGTGAGCGAAATCGTGCGCATCTGTGTCGAGCACCGCGTTCCGATCATCCCCTTCGGCGTCGGCAGTTCGCTCGAGGGCCATGTCAATGCGCCGGGCGGCGGCATTTCCCTCGACATGAGCGCCATGAACCGTGTGCTGGAAGTCCACGCCGAGGATCTGGATTGCGTCGTCGAGCCCGGGATCACCCGGCAGGAACTGAACGAGTATCTGCGCGACACCGGCCTTTTCTTCCCGATCGATCCGGGTGCCAATGCGAGCCTCGGCGGCATGGCGGCGACGCGCGCATCGGGCACCAATGCGGTGCGCTACGGCACCATGCGCGACAATGTCCTGTCGCTGACGGCGGTGATGGCGGATGGCACGGTCGTGCGTACCGCCAGACGCGCGAAGAAATCCTCGGCCGGTTACGATCTGACGCGGCTTCTCGTCGGCTCGGAAGGCACGCTCGGCGTCATCACGTCGCTGACGCTCAGGCTTTATGGCATTCCGCAGGCGATTTCCGGCGGCGTCTGCCCGTTCCCGACCGTGGACGCAGCCTGCCAGGCGGTGATCGCGACGGTGCAGATGGGCGTTCCGGTGGCGCGGATCGAACTCGTCAACGCGCTGCAAATGCAGGCGATGAAGAATTATTCGCATCTCGACTATCCCGAGAGCCCCTGCCTGTTCCTGGAATTCCATGGCACCGATGCGGGCGTCAAGGAACAGGCGGAGACGTTCGGCGAGATCGCTTCCGAATATGGCGGCGGGCCGTTCCTGTGGACCTCCAACACCGAGGAACGGGCAAAGCTCTGGAAGGCGCGCCACGATGCCTATTGGGCCTCGCTGACGCTCAGGCCCGGCTCCAAGGGGCTGTCGACCGATGTCTGCGTTCCCGTTTCCCGCCTGGCGGAATGCATTGCGCAAACCGAGGCGGACATTGCCGAAATGGGGTTGATCGCGCCGATCGTCGGCCATGTCGGCGACGGCAATTTCCACACGCTGGTGCTGATGGACATGGATAATCCGGCCGAGATCGAAAAAGCGGAGGAATTCGTTTCCCGCCTCAATCTCAGAGCCATTTCCATGGACGGCACCTGCACCGGCGAGCATGGCATAGGGCAGGGGAAGATACGGTTTCTGGAGCG
>SCRB01000268.1 GCA_004299545.1 Rhizobiaceae bacterium | reverse complement strand
GCGCAAAACATGCGCCTCGACATCCTTCACCAGATGCAATTTGCGCGTGAAGAAGGTCCCGTTCCGATCGCCGCGGCCGATGTTGACGACCGTCGATTGGGCAAGCTCGCTCGAAAGCATGGACAGCACGCGCTCCCGCTCTTCCGTTTCCATCATATCGAGCGCCTCGTCGATGATGATGGAGCGCGGCTTGTGCAGGCAGAGGCGGGCGAAGGCCAGACGGCGCTGTTCCTCGTCGCTCAATTCCCTATCCCAACGCGCGACTCGGTCGAGCGACTTCTTCAGACGCATCAGGCCCAGCCTGTCGAGAACCGCTACGAGCTCCTCTTCCTTGAAGCTCGTTTCCCCGCGCGGGTAGGCCAGGACGGAACGGAGCGTTCCGGGTGGGAAATAGGGTGTCCGCGGAACGAAGGCGATCGCCTCGGCCGGCGGCATCTCGATCCGGCCGCGACCCCATGGCCATAAGCCGGCGATAGCCCGGAAGAACAGCGTCTTTCCCACGCCCGGATCGCCGATCATGATCACCCTTTCGCCCGGGCCGATCGAGATGTCCTCGTCGGCAAGCTTGATGCCCCCCGCGGGCGAGGACACCCGCAGGTGGTCGAAGACGATATGGTCATCTTCCGAGCGCGTCAGAGTGATCCGCTGCTCCTGCCCGTGGAGGATGTCCGTCTTAACGATGGCGGATCGAAAGTCCGCCACTCTCAGCAGGGTCGCGCGCCAGTCGGCGATGGAACTGATATTGTTAATGAACCAGCGCAGCGAGGAATGCACCTGGTTGAATGCGCCGACAGCCATCATGAGGCCGCCGAAGGTCAGGTCTCCGGAAAAATAGACCGGCGCCGCGATGATGATGGGCGCGACCATAGTCACCCAGCCATAGGCGTCCGTGACCCAGAGCAGGTGGATCTGGGCAACAAATATCTTTCTCAATGCCTGCAGGACCTCGGAAAGATCGAGTTCCAGCCGGCGCCGCTCGTCGGCTTCGCCGCGGGCGAGCGAGATTGCGTCGACATCCTCGTTGACGCGCATCATGGAAAAGCGAAGCTCGGATTCGCGCTGGTAGCGCCCGGCGTTCAGCTCAATCAGGGGCCGGCCGACAAGCCAGCTCAGCCACGAGGCCGATCCGGCATAGATGATCGCCGCCCACACCATGTATCCGGGGATCGCCAGCGAATGGCCTTGGAAATGAAAGGTGAAGCCGGCGGACAGGCTCCACAGCACGCCCACGAAGGAAAACAGCAGGATCGTCGATTGCAGGAGGCCGATGCCGAGGCCGGTCGACAGATCGGTCAGGTGGTCCGCGTCCTGCTGCATGCGCTGATCGGGATTGACGCCGATCACGCCGGCATTGGCGAGCCTGAAGGCCCGGCCAGGGACCATCCATTCCTTGATGAGGTCCATCGTCAGCCCCTCTCGCAATCCCAGGCGCAGCAGACAACTGAACCATGTCTGGCTGACATTGAGAACCAGAAGGCCCGATGCGATAGCGGCGAACACCAGCAACTGGTGGAAGAAATCCGGCACGTCGCGGCGGGAAATGGCATCGTAAAAAGGCTGGCTCCAGCGGTTGAGAAGGATTTGCGCAAAGGCAGTCGCGATGATCAGCACGAAGATGGTCATGCTCAGCCGCATGATCCTGCCTCTGACGGGCGAGTTGATGAAGGCCACGCCCATCATGCGCAATTGGTCCCGGAGGGTTTCCTCCTCGCCCTGTTGCTGCTTGAGAGGGGCGTTTGCGCCATTATCGGCCATGGTCGAAGATCCTTTGCGGGAGCGCCTCATCAAAATGCGGATATAATGGTCACGATCTCAGGTTTTCAGCCATACACCGGAACAAGCGGGCGCTGTCATTCAGAGCAGCGGCCCGATCATGGCCATGGCATTGTTCAGGAGCCGCCTCGGCCTCGACCATTCCGCCACCGCGGCGAGACTCACCGAGCGGGTAGCTGCGATATAGCTGTGTTGGCGGGCCCGGATGGCGGCCGTGAGGGCCGTATCGTAGAACAGTATATTGTTTTCGAAGTTGAGCTCGAAACTACGCCGATCCACATTGGCCGAGCCGATCAGGCCTATTTCCCCATCGAGCGTAAGCGTCTTGGCGTGGAGCAGGCCGTCAGGATACTCGAAAATGCGGACGCCGGCCTCCAGAAGTCCCCTGTAATAGCTCCTGCTCGCCGCCGCCACGAACCAGGAATCGTTGCGCTTGGGAAAGATCACCGTCGTCGCCACCCCACGATGGGCGCTGGCGCAAAGTGCTGCCTGGATCGGCTCGTCGGGAACATAATAGGGCGTCGACAAGACCAGTTCGCGCGTCGCGGCGTTCATGAGCGCGACGAACATTTCCGGCATGGCGGAATAGCGCGTCGTCGCGCCGGTGCCGATGACCTGCGCGGTAAAGCCCGAACGGCTTCCCTCCTGCGGGCGGCGCAGGAGATCGCTCAAATCCTCGTTGACATGGCCCATCCAGTCGCTGGCGAAGAGGTGCTGGTTCTGCCTCACGACCGGTCCCTTGAAGCGCACCATTATATCCACCCAGGGTGCGAAACGCGCCTTGACGGCGAAAGCGGCATCGGCGCAATTCTGGCTGCCGCAATAGGTGACGCGATTGTCGATGACCACGATCTTGCGGTGGTTGCGCATGTCGATCCGGCCCTTGAGAGGACGCAGCAGCGGGTTGCCGACCGGAAGGGCGATCGCCAGCTTTACACCGGCCGAAGCCATGTCGCGCCAGTATGCCGAGCGGGTGAGAGTGCGGGAGCCTATATCGTCCACCATGACGCGGCAGGTCACGCCCCGCTCGGCGGCCCGTTTCAAGGCGGCGATCATCTTCATGCCGTTGCTGTCGACCAGCCAGATGTAGAAAAGCACATGCACGTGATCGGACGCGGCATCAATATCGGCCACCATCGCGTCAATGGCTGCGTCGGAGTCTGCGAGAAGGGTCCCTTCGTTGCCCTCCGCGGCCGGATAATCGCTGATCGAATGGCCGACCCTGAACAGCGGCTGATAACGTTCCGGCACGGACGGGCGCGTCTCGGCATGGCCGAAATCATGGAACGATGGCAGTCTTTTAAGGGCTGCGCGCATGCGCGCGATCCGCCGCCGGCCGATATTGGTTTCCCCAAAAAGGACATAGGCGACGATACCGACGACCGGCACGGTGACGATCGCAAGAACCCAGGCCATCCTCGCCGAGGGTTCCCTGTGGGTCCGCAGAAGGGCCCTGACGACGAACAGGACTTGCAGGGCGATTTCGAGCGCGACCAAAATCCAGGCCATGGTGCTGTTGTCCTGCATCGACGATCCTGTTCCGGATGCCCTAACGCTGCTTATCCCAGATTGTGTTTCCGTTGGACAGATTTCTTGTCGACCGTGTGCCTTGGCGATTGCGACCGAATGGACTACAGGCTCGGGCCGCTTTTGCGGCGAACGCCACCCATGCCGCCGGACAGGATCGCGTGCCGCACTTGCCTTAACCCTCGATAGCGTTATTTAATCGATTTAATATTCTTCCGAGAGCCAATTCGATGGATTCCAGCCGGTCCCTGTCCAACATCCGTCGAGGACGATGGTCTGCGGCCGGCGTCTTCTTCGCCAACGGCTTCCTGATCGGAAGCTGGGTACCCGAGATTCCGCTCCTGCTCGCCAGGTTCCAGCTGACCAGTTTCACGCTGGGACTGCTGCTGCTCCTTTTCGGGGCGGGCGCCATCTCCGCCATGGTATGGTGTGGTCAT
>SCRB01000267.1 GCA_004299545.1 Rhizobiaceae bacterium | reverse complement strand
CCAGTTCGGCCGCGAGGCCGCCGCCGAAATAGGCCTCGATCTGCGGCCGGCCGAACGGACGGATGTGATAGGTGGCCGTGTCCATGCGGTCCATGCCTCCCCACAGCCGGCTGTCCGCCTCGAATTCCTCGCCGTCGGCAAGCGACAGGAACAGCTTGTCTGCGAGGCCGAGGGGCAAGCCCGACGCCGCTTCCGCCTTGTCCGGCAGGCCCGGGCTGAAGCGGATCGCTTCGCGCGCGATCAGATCACTCGGAACCGTGATGATGGCGCGATCCGCCCGGATCGTTCCCTCGCTGGTCTGGAGTTCGAGGCGCCGGCCGCCATGATCGATCGCCTCCACGACGCAGCCGAGTCTGGCCGGCAGTCCGGCGCCATGCGCGGCGATGGCGGTACCGTAGCCCTCGACGACGCGCCAGTTCACGCCCGTGTCCTCATAGCGCATGAGGTCGCGAAGCGAGATGCGGTCGAGTTCCGCTCCGCTGTAATAGGTGCTGACGGCGTTGAGCAGGTCGTTCCAGCGGCCGCGCGGCGCGAGCAGCGAGGCCGCAGCGCGGTCCGGGTCCTCTTCCGAAAATGCGACGACCCGGGCGCGGAATTTCAGGATGGCCTTCTGGAAGCTGGCCTGCCGCGGCGACGGCGCCCCGGTCGGCGTCGTCGCCCGCATCCATGGCGGTGGCGTCCGGTCGATGGTCCGCCCCTGCGCCTCCGCTATCCCGGTCCAGGGATTGCGGTCGGCCGAATGCAGCCAGCCGCAGCCAAGATCGATCGGCGCGCCAAAAGGATCGTTCGTCGTGAGGGCCCGTCCGCCGAGCCGCGCCCGCGCTTCGATGAGCAGGCAATCGATGCCGGCCTCCTTCAGGCGCCGGGCGGCGGCAATGCCGGCGGCGCCCGCTCCGACGATTGCCACCTCTATATCGCTGTCAGCCATTCACGAACCGATCATCATGATACGTTGCCGGTCAGCGCATATTCCTTTTTCACGACGGCGGGCAAGACCTGCCGATGATGGCCGGCTCAGCCCGCGATCGGCTGCAGGGGCTCTTCGAGGAATACGAAGCCACAGCGGCTCCGCGCGTGTTGCGATTGCGACAACGCGGAAATCAGGCGTCGAGGAACGGCCGGATACGTGTCCAGGATACTAGTCTGCCCTTGTCCCTCTCGCCGGCCCTATAGTACATAATGAGCGTTTTGACCACATCATGCATAGGGTGTCGTCGATGGTAAAGATCGGCTGGTCGGCCCTTTTCAGCGACCTCCTGAGCTAACCGGAATCCCGGTTATCTCGTCGAGCCATTCATGGCCTCTGAGTGTCCGCGACGGCGAAATGCGCCATCTGGTCGTCTTTCGCCTTCTTGAAGGCCGGGCGGGCGCAGGCACGGTCGACATATGAGCTTAGCGCCGGAAACGTTCCGAACCTTCGGACCGCCGGGACGCGGAGCACGTCCGCCATGAGGATGTCGGCAGCGGTGAAGCGGTCGGCCGCCAGCCACTTCCGTGTGGCAAGCACCTTTTCGAGATGTCCGAGCCGCATCGCCAACCAGCCTTCGAGCGGATTGTCCTTGTCGATCGACATCCCCACGAACCACCACGGCACCGAAACCATTTCGATCGAGTTCAGCGCAGCGACAACCCGTTGGCGTTTCAGCCGCGCCCCGTCGATCGTGCGGCATCAGCACCTCGCTCTTGTCGGCGAGATGCAGGAGCGCAGCACCGCTCTCGAAGATCACGATGCCGTCGTCCTCGAGAAACGGTACTTGGCCGAAGGGCTGGCGCGCGAAATGCTCCGGACCGCGCTCGTCGAATGGGACGGAGCGGACATCATATTCCAGCCCGGCCTCCTCGCAAGCCCAACAGCCCGTCATGCTCTGCCGCCGCCAACCAACGCTCAACGCGAGCGGGACGACCGGCCTGTTACCTCTACCTCAACCGCAGGCGCCCTCCCGCGTAGCGGGTCGTCTAATCGCTCTGCCGTCAAGGGGGTAGGTGCAAGGCCATCGTCCTTTCTGTCGAGGATCGTCCGTATGCTGGGTACAGGGTCGTCTACGCGGTCGATGCGATGATGATCGCCGCAGGATGAGTTTCGCAGGTGAGATCTTCCTATGTTCGTTGCGCAACCTGCTAAACGAGGCAGTTGCTTCCCGCTTCGCGGAATGATCTCAGCCACG
>SCRB01000266.1 GCA_004299545.1 Rhizobiaceae bacterium | reverse complement strand
CCGCCGCCGCGCTCGGCAGATCGTCGAAGACAACCGTCTCACATGAAAACAGAAGATCGCTCATCTGCACGTTTAGAGCGACCTCCGCCTGCCAGGCGGGACTTCGATCGCTCATGTACGAGGTATGAGATTTTACCGACCGGCGCGCGAAGCCCAATCAGCAACATCTCGATTGCAAGAGCAGCCTGTTCCAGACATGCACTGGGTACTGGACTCAGGAAAGTCTGATCATTGACGCCAGCCGCCGCACCCATTCCTCTTACTGAAGCCGGCGAACGGGCCTGGCCCAAAATCCTCTCCACCTATCGGACACCCCAGAGAGGCCGCAGCATGCTCGAACTGGGAGTGACGCTCGTCCCGTTTGTCGCTCTCTGGGTGCTCGCTGCGGTCGCGGTGCATCATGGCCTCTGGTGGGGTATTGCCCTGACCATTCCGGCGGCGGGCTTTCTGCTTCGCCTGTTTATGATCCAGCACGATTGCGGTCACGGGTCATTCTTCGCTCGTCGCAGGGCGGATGACTGGACCGGTCGGCTGATCGGCGTCTTGACCTTCACGCCATACGATTACTGGCGCCGTGCGCATGCGGCCCATCATGCCTCCGCCGGCAATCTCGACGAACGCGGCGTCGGTGACATCACGACCCTGACCGTGGCCGAATACCGGCCCCTCTCGCGATCGCGGCGGCTCGCTTATCAATCACCTTAGAACGAGAGGAAGGAGGCCGGGGGCGGATTGGCAGCTATCTGCAGAGCGCTACCCGATAACGGACAGTCCGGTAGCGGCCTCTTTCCAGCTATTCACAAGCCCGCGGATCGGCGAACCGAGCCAGAGCTGTTGATATCGAAAATGCATAAGCCGCTGCTACACGTTCGCCTTTTGTGCGTCTGAAGTCGCATAAAAGGGCAGTGCGGAACTCTTTGAAGCCGGTCGGATGGTATCGACGGTCCCTCCGGAACCGTGAAACAAGATCCAAATAGCGGAGAAACCACCCGGCGTCAGCTTCGAGGCAGGCCTCGGGCGACGATGCGCGCGAGCCGCTCCGAGAAAGCCCTTGCATCCACCGGCTTGTCGCCGTCGAGCACGCGCGCTTCGTCGTAGAGGAGATGTGCCGCGTCCTCCTTGAAAGCCCGCTCTCCCTTGCCGAGTTTGGCTAAGGCCACGATACGCTCGTGCCGGGGATTGATTTCGAGGATTGGTTTGGCGGCCTTGTCGAGGCGACCTGCCGCGTTGAGCAGGCGCTCGAACTGTCGGTCGGGCCCATGATCCGGAGCGACCAGGCAGACGGCGCTTTCCGTCAGGCGATCGGAAGCCTTCACATCCGACACCGCATCGCCGAGCGCGGTCTTGACGAAGGCGATGAACGTCGCGATGTCCGAGGGTGTTTCGGCACTTGGCTTCGCCGCATCGTCGAGGAGAGGAACGTCCGAAAGATCGGCTGCCCCCTGCGTCACCGACCTGAACGGCTTGCCCTCGTACTCCGGCGCGATCGTCACCCAAAAGCTGTCGACGGGATCGGTTAAAAGCAGGACCTCGATGCCGCGCGTCTTGAAGCCTTCGAGTTGCGGCGAGGCTTCAAGCCGCCCCCGGTCGTCGCCCGTCATGAAGAAAATGGCCTTCTGCCCTTCCTTCATCGATGCGACATAGTCGTCGAGGCTGCGCAGCGTCTCACCGGAGGCTGTCGACCGGAAACGGGCTAGTTTGAACAATTGCTCGCGCCGTTCGAAGTCCTCGTAGAGCCCTTCCTTCAAGACCGTCCCGAAATTCTCCCATATCCGGGCGTAGGCTTCCGCCTCGTTTTCCGCCATCCGGCCAAGTTCGGTCAGGATGCGATTGGCCACACCCTTGCGGATCGCTGCCAGAAGCGGGCTCTCCTGGATCATCTCGCGCGAGACGTTGAGCGGCAGGTCGGCGGAATCGACGACACCGCGCACGAAGCGCAGATAGCGCGGCAGAAGGTCGGCATCGTCGGTGATGAAGACACGCCGCACATAGAGCTTCATGCGTCCCTTGCGATCCTGGTCGAAGAGGTCGAATGGGCGCGAACCGGGGATGAAGGCCAGCACGCTGTATTCCTGCCGCCCCTCGGCGCGGAAATGGATCGTCGCGGCCGGTTCGTCATACTGGCCCGAAACATTGCGATAGAAATCCGTATACTCTTCGGGCTTGATTTCGCTTTTGGGCCGCATCCACAAGGCCGTTCCGTCGGCTACTTCCTTCGGCGCGGCAGACGGTTTCTCGATCAGAGCGATCGGCACCGGCACGTGCCCGGACTGCGACTTCACCAGCCGCTCGAGACGGAAGGCTTCGGTGTAGGGCTTGGCATCCTCCATCAGATGAAGGACGACGCGGGTACCGCGGTTCGGCGCCTCGTCGAGCGGTACCGAGCCGACCTCGTAAGCGCCCTTGCCGTCGGATGACCAGCGCCAGGCCTCCTCGCCATCTGCCCGGCGGCTGATCACATCGACCCTGTCGGCGACCATGAAGGCGGAATAGAAACCGATGCCGAACTGGCCGATGAGCTGTGTACCGTCCGCCGCCTTACCCCCTTCCATGCTTTCCATGAATGCCCGAGTGCCGGACCGTGCGATGGTGCCAAGCGCTTCCGTCATTTCATCCCGACTCATGCCGATGCCGTTGTCTTCGACGGAAAGCCGCTTTTCGTCCGGATCGGCTCCGATCGTGATGCGCGGCTGCGGGTCGTCGCCCAGAAGCTCCGGATGGCTGATCGCCTCATAGCGGAGCTTCTCGCAGGCGTCGGCTGCGTTGGAGATCAGTTCGCGCAGGAAGACGTCTCGGTCGGAATAGACCGAATGCACCATCAGGTGCAGGAGCCGCGCGACATCCGCCTCGAACGTTTTCGTTTCCGCTGCAGTCGTATCCGTCGTCATTTCAAATCACTATCTTGTTGCTGCTTGTCGATGGGATCGGCTTCAATTTCTAAGGACGGCCCGCCGTAAGGCAATAGCGGCCGCGTTTCAAATGCGGGTCTGCGTGGATCATCCGATGTGGTGCGCCTCGATGAGTCGAGATGAGGCTGGAGGCGCGCTCATGTCAGGCACCAATATGTCGTTACGTCGCGCGAACGCGACGAGAGCCGCGCGCACCGTTTCCGGATCGACTTCGCCCGCGATACCGGCCTTGCAGGCATTGAGAGCAACGGCATGCGTATGGTTCCGATTGGCGGCCGGCCAATCCTGAAGCAGAGCGTATGCTTCCGTCGCACTTTCGATTTTTGCGGGGAAGCCCATCCCGACAAGAAGCGTGACTGGCTCCTCAAAGCGGGCGCGATCCATGGCTTGAACCTCCTTTCGACGATGTAGCGGCTGAAGCGGCTGGAATGCCAGCCGCGCCGGAAAATCCGGTTCCAAGCGGATGTGCCGGGCGCCGCGTCAGCCCTTGTGTGGTCCCTAACTGTATCGTTCGACGGCTCGCCTCGGGCAGCCTGATCCCCGCCGGTTCGATTTCCTTGCTCGTCGGTTTCGATGCCGTCGAGATCCGGCCCGGCGGCGCCAACGTCTCATGCGCCTTAGCCAGCGCCTCGATCCATGCGGCAACGGCAAGGGACGCAGGAGCGTGCCCTTCGATCCATGCCTTGACCTCGCATTCCCGGCGGCCAAGTTCGTCCGCAAGGTCGGCAGGCTCCCATCTCAGAATTTTCAGGCATTGGCGCAATCGCCCCGGAATCATGTCGTGACCTCCCTTCCGCCGGCACTCGGACTCAGGTTTTGTCGGATGCTTGGGAAGCTGCCGAGACATGATGCGCGGCAAGGAACATCAGCGCCGTCGCCGCGGTCCGACGGTTCCAGCCGGCCGATTGGGCCATGTCGAGCAATCGGGCCAGCAACGGCTTCAGCGTGCTCCGGCATTCCATCTCGTAGGCCAGAAATTCACTCGCCGGATGCTTCGGCGGCGGAACGGTCTCGATGCCAGGCATCATGTTCATGGCAAGCTCCCGGGCATTCCCGATGGCTGCCCGCCCCCTCGGTGGGGCGGGCAGGCCTTTTCAGTGGCTTCAGAAGTCCATGCCGGCGCCCGCGGGCATGGCGGGTGCGGCTTCTTTCCTCGGCTTCTCGGCCACCATCGCCTCGGTGGTGACGAGGAGGCCGGCGACGGAGGCGGCATCTTCCAGCGCGGTGCGTACCACCTTGGCCGGGTCGATAACGCCCTGCTTGTAGAGATCGCCATATTCGTTCGTCTGTGCGTTCCAGCCCCAGGCGAACTCTGCCTTCTCGCGCAGCTTGCCGACAATGATAGAGCCTTCGGCGCCAGCGTTCTCGGCGATCTGGCGCACTGGCGTCTCGATGGCCCGGCGAACGATGTCCACGCCATATTTCTGGTCCGGATTGTCGACCGTGACGCCGTCGAGTGCCTTCACCGCCCTCAGAAGCGCCACGCCGCCGCCGGGCAGGATGCCTTCCTCGACGGCCGCGCGCGTTGCATGCATGGCGTCGTCGACGCGGTCCTTGCGCTCCTTCACCTCCACCTCGGTCGAGCCGCCGACACGGATCACGGCGACGCCGCCCGCGAGCTTGGCAAGACGCTCCTGCAGCTTCTCGCGGTCGTAGTCCGACGTGGTCTCCTCGATCTGGGCCTTAATCTGGGCGACGCGGCCCTGGATCTCTTCCTTCTTGCCGGCGCCGTCGACGATGGTGGTGTTCTCCTTCTCGATCACCACCTTCTTGGCGCGGCCGAGCATCTGGAGCGTCACATTCTCAAGCTTGATGCCGAGATCCTCGCTGATGGCCGTGCCGCCGGTGAGGATGGCGATATCCTCCAGCATGGCCTTGCGGCGGTCACCGAAGCCCGGAGCCTTGACGGCCGCGACCTTGAGGCCACCACGCAGCTTATTGACGACGAGCGTGGCGAGCGCCTCGCCCTCGACGTCCTCGGCGATGATGAGGAGCGGCTTGGACGACTGCACCACCGCTTCGAGGATGGGAAGCATGGCCTGAAGATTGGAGAGCTTCTTCTCATGGATGAGCACATAGGGCTCTTCCAGCTCGACACGCATCTTGTCCTGGTTAGTAATGAAGTACGGCGAGAGATAGCCGCGGTCGAACTGCATGCCCTCGACGACCTCGAGCTCGGTCTCGGCGGTTTTGGCTTCCTCGACGGTGATGACGCCTTCGTTGCCGACTTTTTCCATTGCCTCGGCGAGGAACCGGCCAATCTCGGTGTCGCCGTTCGCAGATATAGTGCCGACCTGGGCGATCTCGTCGTTCCTGGTGATCTTTCGGGCGTTCTTCTTCAACTCCTCGACCACTGCGGCGACGGCCTTGTCGATGCCGCGCTTCAAGTCCATTGGGTTCATACCCGATGCTACGGCCTTGGTGCCCTCTCTGACGATGGCTTGTGCTAGCACGGTCGCGGTCGTGGTGCCGTCGCCGGCTAGGTCGTTCGTCTTCGAGGCGACCTCGCGCACCATCTGCGCGCCCATGTTCTCGAACTTGTCTTCCAGTTCGATCTCCTTGGCGACGGTCACGCCGTCCTTGGTGATGCGCGGCGCGCCGAACGATTTGTCGAGGACGACGTTGCGGCCCTTCGGGCCCAGCGTCACCTTCACTGCATTGGCGAGGATGTCGACGCCGCGCAGCATCCGCTCACGCGCGTCGGAATGGAATTTCACTTCCTTGGCAGCCATTGGTTCACTCCTTCGATAGGCAGCTTCATTGACTGATTGGGTTAGAGACGGTCAGGCCGCTTTCCTCAGCGTGCCGGCATCCTCGATCACGCCCATCACGTCGCTTTCCTTCATGATGAGCAGGTCCTCGCCGTCGAGCTTGATCTCGGTGCCGGACCATTTGCCGAAGAGGATGCGGTCGCCGGCTTTCACGTCGAGCTCGACGAGCTTGCCGCTTTCGTCGCGTGCGCCGGGGCCGACGGCGATCACCTCGCCCTCCTGCGGCTTTTCCTTGGCGGTGTCGGGGATGATGATGCCGCCGGCCGTTTTTTCGTCGGCCTCGATGCGGCGGACCAGGATACGGTCATGCAATGGACGGAACGTCATATCGTTCTCCTTCGGGACAAACAGATTGTGAGAGGTTCCTCCGCTCCGGCCCGGGGAAGGCCGGCGCGGGGCACGCGACCCCTCGCGGGCGTCGCGCGCGTGTGATCTGGTTTTGCCGTTTTTCGATTTCAAGGGGGCTTGGAAAAAATTTTGGCACTCGCCGGAACGGAGTGTTAGCGCCATGAAAACATACGGCTAATTGGGGTCGGTGTCGTGCATTTCCGCTTGAATTTTCCAAACGGCCGAACAAAATTATCCGAAGCTTCGCCATCGGCGAAGCAGGTGGAAACCAGAGCCTAAAAGGGAGTTTTTTGGAAGACGGAGGACCAAGATGGACCGACAGAACCCTACGCCGATCATCCCTTCTCTTGTACCCGAAACATCCGATCCTACGCTTGACCGGCTGCTGTCGCCGGCGCGCCATTTCCGGCATCCCGACGACGTGCTCACCGATGAAACGCTCGACCTGCAGGAAAAGCGGGCGATCCTGTCGTCCTGGGCCTCGGACGCCTGTGCCGTAGAGTCGATGCCGGCGCTGCGTCAGCCGCCGGACGGCAGCGAGCCTGTTTCCTTCAATCAGATCATGGACGCGCTGAGGCGGCTCGACGGAGAGCCGAGGCCAGCCGCCTTTGACTGTTGCGACCGGCCGAACATGGATCGGCTGGATGCCTGACAGAAAAAGGTGAGAAAGCGAATGGCGTCAACGATAAGCAGGGAATTCCGCCTGCAGATGCAAGGCTACGGCCTGACGACCGCGGAAATCCATTATCACATGCCCGATCATCCGGGCCTTCTGCAGCTCTATGTCTGGCAGGAATACGATCTGGCGCCGGCGTTTCCCGAACTGCGTGGCTTTCTCGATTACTGGGCGCGAGAACTCGACGGCGCGCTGCATTCGGTCCGGGTCGCCCATCACGGGCTGATCAAGCCTTCCGAATGGCGCGCCATCGACGGTATTATCCCGCTGAACTGAGGGAGAGCTTTTGCGGGCCGCCTTGCGGCAGCCGGAACGCGGGCGCCCCTTTCCGCGGCCGGACAGGCTCGCGCACGATCGCAAGCCCAGCCCTTTCAGCCGCCTTCACAAATGCCCTACGTGCATCGTGGGCGCCGCGCCACCCTTCCAGCGCGTCCCGGCAGGCCCGACAAGCGGCGCGCCAGCTGCAGCCCCGCGCCCATTCGGGCCACTCCTGATCCAGGCATTCGAGCGCCTCGAAGCTGCTGGCCACCTTGCGCGCGGGGCCTTGCGCGAACTGAAGCATCACGAGTTCGGAAAACCAGGCGTCGTGCATCATTTCCTCCGTTTTTGAGTCGTCTCTTAAGGGCAAATAGTCGCATTCTGTCGAGCAGTAAGTGACGTGTGCGCGGCATGTATTTCGCGGTCACTCCTCGGTCGGTTCCGGTTCCAGCAATGCGATCAGTTCGCCAACACGTGTCCCGGGCAGCGGACGGCCTGCGCTCATCAGCGCTTCGTCACCGAACGCCCAGGCCCAGGCTTCCCTCAATTCCTCAACCGTAGCCCCCGTCGATATGATCTCGGCGATGGTTGCCTCGTCCACGGGACCAAGGACCGAGGTGACCTCTTTGCGCGTCATAGGCATTTTATCCTCCGTCAATTGTCCGGCGAACCAGATGGGCATTGAAGTCGCCGTTGCCAAGTGCGCAGCCGATTCCTCTAAAACGCTGCCCGCTGCATAGACCTGGGGTTTAAAACGCTGCCCGCTGCATAGACCTGGGGTTGTCGACCGTAAGGGGAGTACCGCTGAGGCAAATAATGCGCGGCATTGGCGCGCCATCCGCGAAAATGAAGCGATTTCGGCCCCACGCCGTCGGCTTATCTATCGATCTTGCAATCGTTCCACGGGGTGCGCCGCCGCGCGTCCTTGGCTCTTGGGTGAGCGACAGTTCGCCCAGGGCATTTGGACATCGGCTCCATGGACTTGTCGTTGACGGTTTCCTCACGCGATCCGCCCGCAGGTCATTTCGCGATGCGGTTTCGCGGACAGCGCGCTCGCAGGCCCAGCCAACACTCCATGGGCTATTTTGGTCTCCAGGCTCAAGAAGATCGGTCGCCATGTCGACACCCGATATTCTGCATGTTTTCGCCAAAACGGCGATCGCGGTCCGAAGTTCCGGCAGGGAAGCCTCATGACGTTTTGCCGTCGCAGGGTGCTGCCGGTCGGCCCTGCACAAAGGATGACACGCCCCCCCTTGACGCAGCGGAAGGCAATTCCCAAATCGTTATCGCCGGCGCCCGACGTGGGCCGGCAAGGTCAAGGAGCGCCGCTTCTTGGCGCTCCTCGTATCTATGTTGCTCAATGGAGGATGTAGCTATGAGAACGTTGGACTATTCTCCCCTGTTCAGGTCGAGCATCGGTTTCGACCGAATGGTGAATGCGCTCGAAGCCGCGAGCCGCGTCGATCATCAGGTCGACAACTGGCCGCCCTACGACATCGTCAAGACCGGCGAGGACGACTACCGCATTTCGATGGCGTTGGCCGGATTCGACCAGGACGAACTGACCATTACACAGGAGCAGAACATGCTCATGGTGGCGGGTCAGAAGGCGACGGAGGACGACGGCCAGTATTTGCATCGCGGCATCGCCGGCCGTGCGTTCCAGCGGCGTTTCGAGCTGGCCGACCATGTCAAGGTCGTGAATGCCAGCCTCGTAAACGGCCTGCTGACAATCGATCTGAAGCGCGAGATTCCTGAAGAGATGAAGCCGCGCCGGATCGAGATCGCAGCCGAGACGACGACGCCGAAAGTCTCGACCAAGAAGATCGAGGCCGAGAAGCAGGCCGCCTGACGGCTTTTGCCAGCATCAGCGACTTATCGGGCGCCGGGCTTGACACCCGGCGCCAAGGAGAAGTCGTGTCAATCGAACGAACGAAAGGAGAAGAACAATGAGTGTCCGTGATCTGATTCCCTGGAGTCGCAATGGCGATCAACTGCCGAGCGTCTTCCGTGACGACGAACGGGATCCCTTCCTGTCCCTGCACCGGCAGGTGAACCGGCTGTTTGATGATGTCTTCCGTTCTTTCGACAGCCGCCTGCCCGCCATCGGCAGGTCTACCACTTTCGGCGCCGCCTGGCCCAACGTCGAGATCTCCGACAACGAAAAGGAGATTAAGGTGACGGCCGAAGTGCCGGGCCTGGAGGACAAGGATATCGAGGTCCTGCTCAATGACGGCGTGCTGACGCTGAAGGGCGAAAAGCACTCCGAGACGGAAGACAAGGATAAGCAGTTCTCCGAGCGTTACTACGGCCTCTTCGAGCGGCGTATCCCGATCGGCTACGAGGTCAAGGAGGACAAGGTCGACGCCCACTTCAAGAACGGCGTGCTGACCGTGACCTTGCCGAAGAGCGAGAAGGCGCAATCGCAGGTCAAGCGCATCGCCGTCAAGAGCTGACGCATGGCTGGGCGCCGGCGGCGGCCCGGGCCGTCGCCGGCTGCATCCTTCGGGGAGGAATGAACGATGGAGAACATCAGGCAGATAACCTCTGCTTCAGCGCGTCCGCATTTGCGTTGGCATAACCGTGATCGGCGCCGTAACGATTATCGGCTCGTTCTGGGCGCAGAGGCGCCAGTTGAGATTGAAGGTGCTAGAAAAGTGCAGGCAGATAGCCGTAATCGAGCGCGTGTTGATGCCGGTTTCTGCCCGCGAGACCAAGAGTTTTCAAAAAGCGCTCCTTACCGCTAGACTAACCATAGAGGGTTCAGAAACGCCGATCGTTGATTATCGCTTTGACTTGCCTCTGAACGGGCTGGCGAGCTAACCAAAGCGCGGCTGGCGTGGGCAGAAAACACGCAAGCTAGAAGAGGTTCGGTGCGTATCCAGCACGGCTTGGATATCCCCTTTGCACCTTGCCTCTCCTGACCATTGACAGGGCCCTGCCTAGTGACAGGACAAAAGTGACGGTGAGAGCCGGTGAAGCGATCAACCAGTGCGAGCCGATCATTGCGCCAGCGGACGTGCCCGCGAGGATGGCAAGAAGCAGCGGCAGATGGCACTGGCAGGCGACGAGCGCGAGGGCACTCCATGCGTATCCTGCGGCAGACGGGTTGCTGCCTCCCACCGAGCCGCCTTGGCATCAGGACGATGCCGGTTCGCGTTATTTTCTATAGGCGCACCTTGCATGGGACTGCTCCGTCAGCCCGCGCAGCAGGAAAGCTCAGCGACGTCTTTGGTGAAGGTCTGGGCGGCGAGCTTTAGTCCCTCGACCATGGTCAGGTACGGAAACAACTGATCAGCAAGGTCGTGGACCGTCATCTGCGCCCTCAGCGCAATGGCGGCCGACTGGATGACCTCGCCGGCGTTGTCGGCGACAGCCTGGACACCAAGGAGCCGGCCTGTGCCGGCTTCGGCGACAAGCTTGATGAATCCGGTGGTGTCGAAGTTCACAAGCGCACGGGGAACATTGTCGAGGGTCAATACCCGGCTTTCGATCTCAAAGCCGAGGCGCCTTGCCTGATCCTCGGACAGGCCGACGGTCGCCACCTGCGGGTCGGTGAAGATAACCTTCGGCATCGCCGTGAGATCGAGGGTTGCGGATCCTCCGGTCATGTTGACGCCCGCGCGACTGCCACCCGCGGCCGCAACATAGACGAACTCCGGCTGGTCGGTGCAGTCGCCGGCCGCATAAATGCCCGCTACGCTCGTTTCCATCTTCTCGTCGACCTCTATGGCTCCGTTCGTGCTATCGACGCCGATCGCTTCGAGCCCGAGATTGTCGGTTGCCGGCTGCCGTCCGGTTGCCACCAGCAGACAATCTGCCGAAATTCTGCCGGTCGGAGTCACCAGGCTGAACTCGCCATTCGAATAGGACACTTCGGAAGCTTCGGTCTGCTCGTGAACCTCTATACCTTCCTTGCGAAAAATCTCCGTGAGGGTGTCGCCGATCAAGGGTTCCTCGCTCGACAATATCCTGCTGCGCGCCAGGATCGTGACCCGACTGCCGAGCCGGGCGAAGGCCTGCGCCAGTTCCACCGCGACCACCGACGCGCCGATGATGGCAAGGCGCCCGGGTATTTGGTCGCTCGCCAAGGCTTCTGTTGATGTCCAATAAGGCGTTTCCGAAAGCCCTGGCACAGAGGGAGCAGCGGGGCGCGCGCCGGTTCCGATGAAGGCGCGATCGAAGGATATCTCGCATGTCATACCTTTATCTGCAGGCACGACCTTCAGGCTGTTGCGGCTTGCGAACCGGGCCCGCCCCCTCACGAGTTCGATCGATGGATTGTCCTCGAGGATGGTTTCGTACTTGTTTCGGCGCAGTTCATCGACGCGGGCTTCCTGTTGCTCAAGGAGCTTTCTTCGATTGACCGACGGTTCGCATGGATCGATTCCGTCATCGAACGGGCTCTTGCGGCGAAGTTCGGCGATGTGAGCCGTGCGGATCAGGATCTTTGACGGAACGCAGCCGACATTGACGCAGGTCCCGCCGATCGTTCCCTCTTCGATGACGGTCACTCGCGCGCCACGTTCGGCCGCCTTCAGCGCTGCTGCCATCGCGGCGCCGCCGCTTCCGATGACGGCGATATTCATCTGCGCTTTCTTGTTTTCCGACAGTGAATCGCGATCATTCATGGGTCGCGCGCCATAGCCTGCCGCAGCGATCGCCGAGATGACACCGTTGAGATCCATGCCGCCCTCGACCGCAACCTCTGCGGTTCCGCTATCACAGGAGACGCGTGCGGATGTCACGCCGGCGACCCCACAAAGAGCGCGCTCAAGATGATCGGCACAGGAGGAACACGTCATTCCGGTGATCTGGAGAGCGGTTGAACTGGACATGGC
>SCRB01000265.1 GCA_004299545.1 Rhizobiaceae bacterium | reverse complement strand
CGGCCGACTATCTCGGCGTCTTCCCCGCACAGGTGGCGCGCCAGGAAGCCTCACTGGGCGGCATCGTCATCCTGCCGGTGACGCTTCGCGCGACGGCCGCGCTGATCGGCATCACCACACATGCCACCACGCGCCTGTCCCCCGCGGCCGAAGTGTTCCTGGAGACGCTCAGGACTGTGGCTGCCGAGCTTTCGTGACATAACGCAAATTCAACTCTTGCGCGATTGCTATTCCATACTGTCATAGCTGGGTGACGAATTTTCCATTTACGCGGCTGCGGATTGAGTCGAGGCTCCGGAGAGGGAGCGCCCAGGGAGGGCATTTCGGGGAGGATATCCGGGGAGGATCGGCCTTCGCGCATCGCAATCGCAGTGCGACCACGATGACCATTCGGGAGAGTTGGTTCTCTTCCGCGGCCTCATTCCCATCCGTCCCGCACCAAAGCGCGCCCGAACCATCTGCAATAGGGGAACTCGATCGATGGGTTACAAGGGTCTTTTATCCGCTTCCATAAGTATGCTCTCGGCGGCGGTCCTGGCATTGGGGATCAGCGGCGCGGCCCGCGCCGACGAGCCGCTCAGAATCGGCATGATCACGACCTTGTCCGGGCCGGCCGGCTACCTCGGGCAGGATATCCGCGACGGGTTTCAGCTCGCGATCGACCAGAACAAGGGCAAGCTCGGCGGCCAGACGGTCGAATTGGTGACGCAGGACGATGGCCTGAAGCCAGGCAATGCCAAGCAGATCGCCGACAAGATGCTGGATGAGGGCATCAAGCTTTTCACAGGCGTCGTGTTCGCCAATGTCGCCTTTGCCGCCGTGCCCGAGATCCTCGACGCCGGCGCGATCTACATCAGCGCCAACACCTCTTCGTCAACTTTCGCCGGCAAGGACTGCAATCCCAATTACTTCGTCAGTTCATGGCAGGACGACAGCCAGGGCGAGAGCGCCGGCGCGCTGGCACAATCGCTCGGCTACAAGACGGCCTTCCTCGTCGCGCCGAACTACCAGGCCGGCAAGGAGACGATGGTCGCCTTCAAGCGCTTCTACAAGGGCAAGATCGTCGGCGAACTCTATACGAGCCTCGGCCAGACCGACTTTGCCGCCGAGATGGCGCAGATCCGCTCCGCCAAACCAGACATGGTCTACGAGTTCGAACCGGGCGGCATGGGCATTGCTTTCATGCGCCAATACAAGCAGGCCGGGCTCGGAAACATTCCGATGGTGGTTCACCCCGCATCGCTCGACCAGGCCATCGTGCAGGCCGTCGGCGATGCCGCCATCGGCGTGCAAGTGACCAGCCATTGGAACTCCGACTTCGACAATCCGGTCAACAAGACTTTCGTTGCGGCATGGAAGGCCAAATATGGCGACCGTCCGATCACCTATTACGCGGCGCAGGGCTACGATGCGGCGCTGCTGTTCGGCGTCGGCCTCGAGAAAGACCCGAAGGGCGGCGCGGACGCCGCAGCTTTCCGCAAGGCCCTGTTGACCTCCGCTATCCCCACCGTGCGCGGCAAGTTCAAGTTCGGCCCCAACCAGAATCCGATACAGGACTGGTATGCGCTGACAGCCGTGAAGGGACCCGACGGCAAGATGATGCTCAAGACCGAGAAAAAGGTCCTGACGGATCACGGCGACGTTTATGCCGCGCAGTGCAAGATGAAAGCGGCCGAGTAAAAGGCCGCCCGAATCGGCACGATTTGCGGCTGTTGACAGCTGGGACCATGGCGCATGATGCGATTCCATCCGATCGCATCATGCTTAGCTTTCTTATAGAGGGTTCCCGTACCGCCCCTACACGGTGAAATCGTCAGCGTGGAGATCGGCTTTGGTCAGCCCGGCGAAATAGAGGACATCCGCCCCGTCGCCGAGGAGGGCGTAGCTGTTGCCGGCACCGTCGTCATAAGTGTGGGCGAGCACATCGTCGCCCGAGGCATATTGAGGGGCACCGTTCGGATCCTGGTAGTGCGAGACGTCCACCTTGTCCTTCGCCGTATCGAAGCCGAAGATCACGTCCCATGAGGTCGCGCCCGACGAACGCGGATCGACAACGACAGTATTGTTGCCGTCGCCAAGGCCGTAATCATCGAGGAGCAAGTAGTCGACGCCGTCGCCGCCCCGGTAAGTGTCCGAACCGCCATAGCCGAGAAGGAAATCGGAGCCGGAATGGCCGACGAGGTCATTGTCGATGGAACTGCCGATCAGCGTCGCCACGGTGTCGGGACCGAGCGTGGACGATACAGTCAGCGTCCTGGCGGAACTGAAATCGTCCGCGAAGAAGGAGGCCGAGGAGACGACGGTGTCGTTGCCGGAACCGAGCCCGTTCGTTGTGCCGCCGAGGACATAATCGAGGGGGCTGTCGACATAATAGGTGTCGTCGCCCGCCCCGCCGGCCATGACGTCGCCTACGCCGCCGGTGAGGGCACCGGTCCCGTCATGGGTTTCCGGATTGGAGCCGCCGTCAAGAATGTCGTTGCCGTCGCCACCGAAAAGCCAGTTCGAGCCGCCGTCACCGATCAGCGTGTCGTCATGGGACGTGCCGATCAGGCTCTCGATGCCGATCAGCGTATCGGTATCGCCGAACGTATCCGTGGCCGTTCCGATCGCCAGATTGGCGATGACGCCGTTCGGCCCGCTTTCCGCTGCATAGGCGACGGTATCGTTGCCGTTGTTGCCGTCGAGCGTGTCGTTGCCGGCACCACCGACGAGGGTGTCGTCACTGGAAAAGGTCGCATTGCCCTTGCGGTCGTCGCCGTCGAGATATTCGGCGCCCGACCCGCCGATGATCAGGTCGTTCCCCAACTCGCCACGGATCTCGACGCCATCGCTGTCCGAACCGTAGACGACATCGTCGAAGTTCGAGGCGCGGAAAACATCGATGCCCGAGAACGTGTCGTGGCCGATGAAACTGTCGCCGTCAT
>SCRB01000264.1 GCA_004299545.1 Rhizobiaceae bacterium | reverse complement strand
GTTTTCCGAAAGATCATGCTCAAACAAAGAGATAGGAGCATGATGCGATTCAACCTGATCGCATTATGCTCCAGGCATGACGTTATCCCGAAACCGCTGCACAGTTTCGGGCGACATGCTTTAGTTCAGCCCTCGGCGGAAGTGCTTTCGTTGTGGGAGTTGCCTGCCTGTAAAGCCTCGGCCGCCAGCATCATGAGACTGTAGGTTACCTGCTGGCGCTCCCAGCCCGCCTTTTCAGCAAGCCGGATCAGCCCCGTGAAAGAGGGCTCCAGCGCAAATCGGCATTCAGTGTGGTAGGCGGGGTCGGTAATGGGACAGGTCGGCGGATTGATGGCCGCTTTTGCCATATGGCATCCTCTGTGCAACCGTGTCGTCCCCGCATCGCCTTCATGACCCGCCGCAGAGGGCGAGTCAACCTCCCGCAGAGCAGGAAAAGGCGGATGCACTCGCCTGAAAGGTGTAGGAGGGGGCGCGTGGAATTGGCGATTTCCGGCCCGCGCGCCTAGAGCACTTCCCGTTTTCACTGAATTCGGAGAAGTGCTCACTCTCTTTGTTTTACGCAATTCCTACGCAAAACCGCTTCACGCTTTTGCTGGAATTGCTCTATTTGCCGATGCGCTTGCGGTCGGGAAAAGGGATGATTTCCGCTTCGGGCCTGCTGTGCTCGGCAGCCAGAACGGCTTCTATCAGCCAGTCGAGGGCCTCCTGGGCCTTCAGGCTCGCCTCGTCCGAACCGGACAGGTGGTGGTAGGCCTTTTCGAGATGAGCGCGCGCCGCGCTGAAGTCGCTTTTCATCGTCCCTCCAGTCCGCCCATATCGATACTGCCAGACCCGGGTAGCAGCTTCGCAAACATTGGCGATGGGATTTTAATCAACCTGCGGCGGTGGCTTTATTTCTCTCAACCTGGGCGCCGGAACGCTTGACCCGCAGCGCTGAGGTGAGGTGCGGCGGGAGAACGCTGATGGCGCTTTTCCAGCGCTATGCCGCCCCAGATCATGCCGATCAGCAGATAGAGATGCCGCCAGTGATCGATATCGATGACGGTGCCCAGCAGGATGTGACCAATGAAGACGACATAGGCGCACAGCACATAGGGCTGCCACGGCCGGTTGCGCAAAAGCAAAGGGAAGCCCGCCACAATGGTCCAGATCGTCAGGGCGAGCCATGAGAGGAAGCCCAGCCACGAATAGTCGAGCAGCGCCTTCAGCCAGATGTCATGGGTGTCCTCGCCGTAGATCTGGCCGAAGACCAGCGGGCCGATGCCGAGTGGGTGCTGCAACGCCAGGTCGAGGCCGAGGCCGTAGCGGGCGAAGCGTCCGAGCCGGGCGGTGTCGTAGGATTGCTCCAGATGCGCACGCGACAGGAAGAACTCGCTTACTCCCGGTATTTGCAGGATCGCGAGGACCGCAAGTGCGACGATCGTTACGACAACGACGCTCATGACGATGACGCGTAATCTGAATCTGCCGCTCCTGCTTTGCAGGAAGAGCGCCGCTGTCAGCAGGATGCAGGTGCAGACGAAAAGTCCCCAGGCGCCGCGCGAGAAGGAAAGCAGGATGCCGAGGGCAATCACGAGCAGGGGGATGGTGAAGAGAAAGACAGTCGAAGGCTTGCCGGTGAGTATCCGGTAGAAGAGATAGATACCCGGCAATACGAGGAACGGGCCGAAGACGTTGGGGTCCTGGAAGAAGCCCATTGCCCTCCCGTAACGTGTGAAGATTTCAGCGCCGGGGAAGGCGTTGAAATAGCCGCATATGCCGAAGGTCGCCGTGACGACCGCCGAGGCGGTCCAGGCGATGACGATGAGCCGGTAGAAGTCGGACCGAGCCTCGAGGATGGCGGCGTAGAAGATCGCCGTCAGCGCCAGAAAGAGGGACACGGCGAGATAAAGCGGCGTCTGCATCAGGTTCGCCATCTGCGTCATCGCAATCATGCCACCGATGTTGAAAAAGACGAGCATGACGATGAGCGGCGCGATCGCTCGCGAAATCCGCAACCCGAAGAGCGCCCAGACGGCCATCAATGGCGCCATATAGAGTTCGTAGGGAGCAGGTTCGTCGATGACGAAGCCGGAAAGAAAGACGCCCAGGAAAATCGCCGCCGCGGCGATCAGCGCTACGAGTTTGGCGTTGACCGCCTGGCGCGGCAGAACGACAGCGGCTTCGGCGCTCAATAGGCGTTTTCCGTGTTGAGTAGCCTGACCGGCGTCAACAGCAGGATTTTCAGATCGAGCCAGAGCGACCAGTTTTCGATGTAGTAGAGGTCGTGTTCGGTGCGCATGCGGATTTTTTCGTCGGTATCGATTTCGCCGCGCCAGCCGTTGATCTGCGCCCAGCCGGTGACGCCGGGCTTCACCCTGTGGCGAGCGAAATAGCCGTCCACCACCTCGTTGTAGAGCTTGTTATGGGATTGCGCGCTGACGGCGTGAGGGCGGGGGCCGACCAGCGAGAGGCTGCCGAAAAGCGAGTTGAAGAATTGCGGCAACTCGTCGATCGAGGTCTTGCGGATGAACCGCCCGACCCCGGTGACGCGGGGGTCGTTCTTGACGACCGCCTGCTTTGCGGTCGGGTCGCATCGGTCGCTATACATCGAGCGGAATTTGAAGACCTCGATGACTTCGTTGTTGAAGCCGTGACGCTTCTGCTTGAACAGAACAGGCCCGGGGCTTTCCAGCTTGATGGCGATCGCGGCCGCGATCATCACCGGCGAGAAGATGAGGATGCCGACGAGGCTCAAAACGATGTCGAAGGTGCGCTTGGCAACCGAGTCCCAGTTGTTGATCGGCTTGTCGAAGATGTCCAGCATCGGCACCGCGCCGACATAGGAATAGGCGCGCGGGCGGAAATGAAGCCGGTTGGAATGGGCCGAGAGCCTTATATCGACAGGCAGGACCCAAAGCTTCTTCAGCATCGACAAGACACGGGCTTCGGCCGTCATCGGCAGCGATACGATAAGCATGTCGATGCGTGCGATGCGGGCGAACTCGATCAGTTCGGAGACATTGCCGAGTTTCGGATAGCCGGCGACGACGGGAGGGGAACGCCTGTTGTCCCGGTCGTCGAAGATGCCGCAGATGCGGATGTCGTTGAGGGGTTCCTTTTCGACCGCCCGGATGAGGGATTCGGCGTTTGTTCCGCCGCCGACGATGACAGCCCGGCGTTCCATCACTCCGTTGCGCGCCCAGCGCCGGATCAACCGCGACATCACCAGCCTCAGCACGAGCACGGTGACGAATGCGGACAAGAACCACATCCCGAACCAGACACGGGAGTAGTTGGCGGAAATTTTCAGCAGGTAGCCCGTCAGCGCAAGCAAGGCGAAGGTAGCGGAGAGAACCAGAAGCAGCTTGCCGCCATAGGCAAGGGGAGCCCGCAGCGCCGGTATCTGATACCCGTCGGTAAACTCCATCAGCAATACGGCGATGAAGGAGCCGGACAGGATGAT
>SCRB01000263.1 GCA_004299545.1 Rhizobiaceae bacterium | reverse complement strand
TCCTGCGGCGGTGTGTGCCTGACCGTGGTGGAATTGCCTGAAAAGGGTTCGAACCGGCGCTGGTTCGACGTCGAGGCATGGGAAGAGGCGCTGCGGCTGACCACCCTTGCCGAATGGCGGGCAGGGCGGCGTATCAATCTGGAGCGCGCGCTCAGGATCGGCGATGAACTGGGCGGCCACATCGTCTCCGGCCATGTCGACGGCACCGTCGTCGTCGTTGCGCGGGAAGACGAGGGCGAGGCGGTGCGTTTCACGCTGGAAGCGCCGGCCGAATTTGCGAAATTCATCGCGCCAAAAGGCTCCGTCGCGCTCGACGGAACATCGCTCACCGTCAACAAGGTCGACGGCAACCGCTTCGACGTGCTTCTCATCCACCATTCCCTTGCCGTGACCACATGGGGAGACCGGCAGCCGCGCGACCGCGTCAATCTGGAGATCGATACGATGGCGCGCTATGCGGCGCGGTTGGCGGAAGCAGGGGATTCCTGACGATTTTAAAGCATGATCCGGAAAAGTGGATGCCGGTTTTCCGAAAAGATCATGGTCTAATCGTCGAAATGAAGGCTCCTGGGATTTTCCGCTTCCTCGTCCACCGTGTAGGCTTCCAGCCGATAGCCATCGGGATCCAGAACATAGGCAGCGTAATAATCGGGCGCATATTCGAAGCGCTGACCCGGTGCGCCATTGTCCTGGCCGCCATTGGCGAGCGCCGCCGCATAGAATTCGCCGACGCTCCTGACATTTGGCGCCGCGAAGCAGAAATGCAGGCCGGATTTCGGGTCGGCCTGGACCGGCTGGTCGGTTGCGAGGAGCCACAGGCCGATATGCGCGCGGCCATAGCCGAGCAATGTCTCCCTTTCCCTCAGGCATTCGTAGCCGAGCGGAGCCAACGCCGCGTCGTAAAATCGCTTCGAACGGGCGAGGTCGGAGACACCTATCGAGATATGGTCGAACATGGTTTTCTCCGCTGCTCCTGGTATGGCCACCCGTATCGGGCAGGGTATTTTCCGGCATTTCGGTGGCGATTGTCCATGCCTTGAAGGCAGAGCGGTGGGCCGCCTCCCGCCCGTTACTGAAAAAAAGCTCCTATCCAATTGAATTCTCGTCGAAAATAGATGGTGAAAAAGGCTGTAATTATTGGTTTTTCACGGCCTTTTCCTATATAAGGGAATAGTGATTCCCAATCCTGATTGTGACCTCATTTGACTGACCAGACGACACCGGGCGGCCCCGCCGAACCATCGGACATCGAGCCGGTTTCCATTATCGAGGAAATGCAGCGGTCCTATCTCGATTACGCCATGAGCGTGATTGTGAGCCGCGCGCTGCCGGACGTGCGCGACGGGTTGAAGCCCGTGCATCGGCGTATCCTCTATGCAGCCTATGAGAGCGGCTATCACTGGAACCGCAAATATGTGAAGTCGGCCCGTCCCGTCGCCGATGTGATGGGTAAATATCACCCGCACGGCGACGCCTCGATCTACGACGCATTGGTGCGCATGGCGCAGGACTGGTCGATGCGCGCGCCACTCATCGACGGGCAGGGCAATTTCGGCTCGATCGACGGCGATCCGCCGGCGGCGATGCGCTACACCGAATCGCGCCTGACCAAGCTGGCGCACGAGCTGCTTGAGGATATCGACAAGGAAACGGTCGATTTCCAGGACAATTACGACGCCTCCGCCAGCGAGCCGCGCGTTCTGCCAGCGCGCTTTCCGAACCTTCTTGTCAACGGTTCGGGCGGCATCGCGGTCGGCATGGCGACCAACATCCCGCCGCATAACCTGACCGAAGTGGTCGATGGCTGTATCACCCTGATCGACAATCCGGCGATCGAACTGCCGGAACTGATGGAGATCATTCCGGGGCCGGATTTCCCGACAGGCGGCATCATCCTCGGTCGTGCCGGCATCTATTCGGCCTATTCGACCGGGCGCGGCTCGATCATCATGCGCGGCAAGGTGCATATCGAGCCGATCAGGGGCGATCGCGAGGCGATCGTCGTGACCGAGGTGCCTTATCAGGTCAACAAGGCCTCGATGATCGAGAAGATGGCGGAACTCGTGCGCGACAAGCGCATCGAGGGCATTTCCGACATCCGCGACGAGAGCGACAGGCAGGGCTACCGCGTCGTCGTCGAATTGAAACGCGATGCCGTTGCCGACGTCATCCTCAACCAGCTTTACCGCTACACGCCGCTGCAAACCTCCTTCGGCGCCAATATGGTGGCCCTGAACGGCGGCAAGCCGGAACAGCTGACGCTGCTCGACATGTTGCGCGCCTTCGTCGCCTTCCGCGAGGAGGTCGTCAGCCGCCGCACCAAATATCTGCTCAAGAAGGCGCGCGAGCGCGCCCATGTGCTGGTCGGCCTGGCGATAGCCGTCGCCAATATCGACGAGGTGATAAGGCTGATCCGCAACGCACCCGATCCGCAGACGGCGCGTGAGCAGTTGATGGAACGGCGCTGGCCGGCGGCCGATGTCGAGGCGCTGATCCGCCTCATCGACGATCCGCGCCACAGGATCAACGAAGACGGCACCTACAACCTTTCCGAGGAGCAGGCGCGTGCCATCCTCGACCTGCGCCTGCAGCGCCTCACCGCGCTCGGGCGCGACGAGATCGCCGACGAATTGAACAGGATCGGCGTCGAGATCGCGGATTACCTCGATATCCTCGGTTCCCGTGCGCGCATCCAGCAGATCGTCAAGGACGAACTCGCGGCGTTGCGCGACGAATTTGGCAACGCCAGGCGGACCGAGATCGCCGAGGGCGGCGCCGACATGGAGGACGAGGACCTCATCCAGCGCGAGGACATGGTCGTCACCGTCACGCATGAGGGCTATATCAAGCGCGTGCCGCTCTCGATCTACCGGGCGCAGGCGCGCGGCGGCAAGGGCCGCTCAGGCATGGCGACCAAGGAGACGGATGTCGTCACACGGCTCTTCGTGGCGAACACGCATACGCCGGTCCTGTTCTTTTCCTCGCGCGGCATCGTCTACAAGGAAAAGGTCTGGCGGCTGCCGGTCGGCACGCCGCAATCGCGCGGCAAGGCGCTCATCAACCTCTTGCCGATCGACAATGGCGACCGCATCACCGCCATCCTGCCTCTGCCGGAAGACGAGGCAAGCTGGGGCGATCTCCACGTCATGTTCGCCACGACGCGCGGAACGGTCCGGCGCAACAAACTGTCGGATTTCACCAACGTCAATCGCGCCGGCAAGATCGCCATGAAGCTCGACGAGGCGGGTGACGAAATCCTCAACGTCGAGACCTGCACGGAAAACGACGATGTGCTTTTGACGGCCGATTCGGGCCAGTGCATCCGTTTCCCGGTCGCGGATGTGCGCGTCTTCGCCGGCCGCAATTCGGTCGGGGTGCGCGGCATCAATATGGGCGATGCCGACCGCGCCATTTCGATGACCATCCTCGAACATGTCGATGCCTCTCCGGCCGAGCGCGCCGCCTATCTCAAGCAGGCGGCGGTCGACAGGCGGGCGGCCGGTGCTGAGGAAGACGACATCGCGCTGACCAATGAGGATATCGGCGAGGAGACCGTCCTGCCGCCCGAGCGCTATGAGTTCCTGAAAGCGCGCGAACAGATGGTCCTGACGGTGACCGCCTATGGCTACGGCAAGCGGTCCTCCTCTTACGATTTCCGCCTGACGGGACGCGGGGGCAAGGGCATTCGGGCGACCGATGTGTCGAAGGTGGATGAGATCGGCCGACTGGTGGCGAGTTTCCCCGTGCGGGGCGGCGACCAGATCATGCTGGTCTCGGACGGCGGTCAGGTGATCCGCGTGCCGGTGGACGGCATCCGTATCGCCAGCCGTGCCACCAAGGGCGTCACCATCTTCCATACGGCCGAAGGCGAGAAGGCGGTTTCCGTCGAGCGCATTTCCGAACCGCAGGACGAGGAAGAGGAGATTTCGCCCGACGCTCCGTCTTTAATTGGAGCACCCGCTTCCGAAACGGGATCGGATAGCGCTGGAGGCGATCAGCCTGCCTGATGAGGCACACCTGATGAGGCACACCGGCAATAGCCCGCAAGCCGATGCTTGCGGGCACGCATGTTACCTGAAAATAAACTTGTTGGGCTGGTTCTTGCGGATTTGGACGCGAGAGCGCTGTGCTTCCTGATGAAGGGCGAAAACGGTGGCGATCAGCATCGCCAGTGTCATGGCAGTTGCAAACATGAAGATCAGCATTGTTGCGTTCTCCTTGCCACTTCAACGAATGCAGGCTCGTTTTGTTTCATCGTCGCGGAGCAAAGAGTGTTTGCTCTCATCCTTTGTTTGGCAAACCGCCCCTTAACGACCGCTGGCGAACCTGTTTATCTTACGTTCATATGGTAAGCCGGTTTGCCGGATACCAGAGGCGAGGCAAGCCGGTGAAGGCGATGAGGGGAAAGTGGCATGAAGCGGCTCGTCAGCGCTTTCCTGAATTCGATGCGGGCCGGACGGTTTCTGTTCCGCAACGAAACGGCATTTCGGCAGGAAGTCGCGCTGCTCGTCATCGCCATCGTCGCGGGCTGGTTCGTCGCGCTGAGCTGGGCCGGTTATGTTCTTCTCGTCGCGGTCGCGGTCGTTCTCCTTCTGGTCGAGGTGCTCAACACCGGCATCGAAGCCGCGTGCAACGCGATCTCGCGGGAATTCAATGACAACATCCGGCTCGCCAAGGATTGCGGCTCGCTCGCCGTGCTGCTGGCGATTATCCTGGCGGGGGGAGTCTGGCTGCTCGCCCTGATTGAACGAATTGCCGGAACACCGCTTTGAAGCGTGAAACAGGCCGGCATCCAGCCGGTCACGGTTTCGTGGTGCGCGACACTGCGGCACGTTCGAATGTCTCCATCCGGCCGGCAAGCGCCTCTATCCGTTCCAGAATGACCGTGATCTCCTGGGTGCGCATGGTATCGAGTTTCTCATGCAGCGCCATGATCTCGATCTCCGCCTTCAGATTGACTTCATAATCGTGCTCGGCATCGATGCGGTCATGCTCCGCCTGCCTGTTCTGCGACATCATGATGACCGGTGCCTGGATCGCCGCCAGCATGGAAAGCACCAGGTTGAGGAAGATGTAGGGATAGGGGTCGAACGCGGCATGCCGCAGGAGGATGGTATTGCCAACGGTCCAGAGCAGAAGAAAGATCAGGAAGGAAATAATGAAACGCCACGAGCCGCCGATACGAGCGATCGAATCGGCCAGCCTGCCGCCGAAGGTGAGCTGCTTGTCGAAAGCCTTGTTGGAATTCTTTGAGATCGGCCTGCGCTCGATAGTGCTCTCCAGCACCCGTCTTTCGCGCTCGCCCAGCGATTCCAGCCGCTTCTGCAGCATGTGCATCGCAAGTTCGCCGATGGTCTTGTGCATTGTCCGACTCCATCCGATGTGTCACGGCTTGCTTTCCGGCCAGTGCTAAAACCTATTTGCGAAGGCGGAAAGCTGGAAAGCGATGGAGGGTCAGGTGAAGGCGTTCAAAACCATTTATGAGCGCGCCGCGTCCCGAAAGGGTGGAGAAGAAAACCTCCGATCGCTGCTTGCCACCGTTAAAGGCAACGACGCCGTGGCGAAGCTGGCGGACGATCGCGTCCTGTCCGTCATTTCCGAGCGTGTCTTTGCCGCCGGCTTTGTCTGGCGCGTCATCGCGGAGAAATGGCCGGATTTCGAGGAGGCTTTCCTTGGTTTTGAGCCCCGGCGCCTGCTCTTCCAGCCCGAGGATTTCTGGCACGATCTCGTCTCCGACAGGCGCATCGTGCGCAATCCGCAAAAGATCAGGGCGGTGAGGGAAAATGCGGCCTTCGTCGAGCGCGTTTCGAAGGAGCATGGCGGTTTCGGCAAATTCCTCGCTGGCTGGCCGAAGGACGATCAGGTCGGGCTGATGGCGTTTCTAGGCAAGGGCGGCAGCAGGCTTGGCGGCAATACCGGCCAATATGTCCTGCGCTGGCTCGGCTGGGACGGTTTCGTCATCTCGCATGACGTGGTGCTGGCCTTGCGCGATGCCGGGCTGGAAATCGGGGAAAACCCCGCCTCCAGGAAGGATCTCGCTGCGATCCAGATGCAGATGAATATCTGGGTCGCCGAAACCGGACTGCCCTATACGCATCTTTCCCGCATCCTCTCCCTGTCGATTGGCGAGAATTATGATCTGGAGAGGCTGAAAGCCCGCATGGGTGGGGGTGAGTGAGCCGGCAATTGCCAGTGCGACCGCCCCGCGCCGGGCCCCTTTTTACGCAATTCCGGACGCAAAACCGCTATGCACTTTTGCCGGAATTGCTTTAGAGGTCGCGCATGACCCGTGACACGCTTGCCATCGCTATTGCCCAACTGAATC
>SCRB01000032.1 GCA_004299545.1 Rhizobiaceae bacterium | reverse complement strand
GCTCGCGGATCAGGCCGGCATGGCGCAGCACCGCGATGTGCTGCGAAACGGCCGGTTGGGATATGGCGAAGCCGGAACGGAGTTCCGTAGCGTTCTTCTCGCCGGCCGCGAGGCTTTCGAACACGGCGCGGCGCGTCGGATCCGCAAGCGCGCGGAAGATTTCGGTGCTGTCCATCAATTGAGATAAGCACTTACTTATCTCAATGACAAGGGCGAATTGTAAAGTCCCGCCAGGGAGGGTGAAACCGCAGCATTGCCAAGGGGCCGGGCGTCGGCTAACTCCCTCGCATGACCGTCACCGTCCGTTTCGCGCCGTCTCCGACCGGCCTCATCCATATCGGCAACACGCGCACCGCGCTGTTCAATTGGTTGTTTGCCAAGCAGCGCAGCGGTCAATTCATCCTGCGATTCGACGATACCGATGTGGCGCGATCCAGACAGGACTACGCCGACGCCATTTTTCGCGATCTCGAATGGCTCGGCATCCGTCCCGACCGCATCGAATATCAGTCTAAGCGTTTCGCCGCCTATGACGCGGCGGTCGAAAGGCTGAAGAAGGCAGGCCTGCTCTATGCCTGCTACGAAACGGCGGAGGAACTGGAGCTTCGCCGCAAGATCCGCTTGTCGCGACGGCTGCCGCCCGTCTATGGCCGCGAGGCGCTGAAGCTGGCGGACGCCGAAAAAGCCACATTGGAAAGGGAGGGGCGGAAGCCGCACTGGCGCTTTCTCCTGCCCAATTTCGCCTCGGATCCGTTCGAGACGAGCCGGACGGACATCTGCTGGAACGACATCGTGCGCGGCGAGGAAACGGTCGATCTCGCCTCCCTTTCGGATCCGGTGCTGGTGCGGGAGGACGGCACTTATCTCTACACGCTCCCATCGGTGGTGGACGATACCGATTTCGGCGTCAGCCATATCATCCGCGGCGACGACCATGTCACCAACACAGGCGTCCAGATCGCGCTGTTCAGGGCGCTCGGCGCCGAGCCGCCAGCTTTCGGCCATCACAATCTCCTCACCACCATTTCCGGCGAGGGGCTCTCGAAGCGCACCGGCGCCTTGTCGGTCTCGGGCCTCAGGGAATCCGGCATCGAGCCGATGGCGGTCGCGTCGCTCGCGGTCCTGACCGGGACCTCGGAAAATATCGCGGCGGTCCGTTCGCTCGATGAACTGGCAGCGCGTTTCGACCCGTCGCATACCTCGAAATCGGCATCGAAATTCGACCCGGCCGAGCTTGATGTTCTCAACCGGACGCTGCTCCACGGCATGACGTTCGATGAGGTGAAGGAACGCCTTGCCGCGCTCGGGATTGCGGGCGACGGGGCCGAACCGTTCTGGCGGGCGGTGCATGGCAATCTCGACCGGTTTTCGGACGCGGCCGTCTGGTGGCGGATTATCAGCGATGGGCCTGTGGAAAAGCCGCAACTCGGCGACGACGATCTTGGTTTCGTCCGGGTGGCCTTCGATCTCCTGCCGCCGGAACCATGGGATCGCGACACCTGGAAGGTATGGACCGATCAGGTGAAGCAAGAGAGCGGGCGCAAGGGCAGGGCGCTCTTCATGCCGCTCAGGCTGGCGCTTACGGGGCGTCCTTCCGGTCCGGAACTCGCAGATCTATTGCCGTTGACGGGTCGGGAAAGAATTTTGGCCCGACGACCCTGACCTTGCGGTCGGCGCGCGGCGTCATCGTCGGTGTTGGCATCGCAGCCGGCGCGGGCGTTGACGGGCTGCTTTCGCCGAATGTCAGTATATTCGGCTGCCGGCCATTTTCCGTGCCGGTTCCGGCGGGCACCTGAATCGGCGTTTCGGGCGTCGGGAAAGAAGCGGATGCCCCGCAGCCGCAGTTCCGGGGTTGCGGAACGTCGGTGCGGCGGTAGAGGAAGGCTGTCGGAAGGTCGCGATAAGGAACGCCGGTCAGCGACAGCATGTCCTCCGCTTCCTGTCCCTCGGCGCGGTGAT
>SCRB01000262.1 GCA_004299545.1 Rhizobiaceae bacterium | reverse complement strand
TGAGAGGGCCACCTGTGGAGGTCAGCAGGCTTGGGAGGTAAGCAATGTACACGCATTCGATGAATTTCGGCTACAGCGAAGAGATCGAAGCCCTGCGCGACATGGTGCGCCGTTTCGCGCAGACCGAAATCGCGCCGCAAGCCTTTGAAATCGACCGCGACAACGAATTTCCGGCCGGACTTTGGCAAAAGCTCGGCGCGATCGGCGCGCTCGGCATGACCGCCGATTCCGACTATGGCGGCTCGGGCATGACCTATCTCGCGCATGTGATCGCGATGGAGGAAATCTCCCGCGCTTCCGCCTCTGTCGGCCTTTCCTACGGCGCGCATTCCAATCTCTGCATCAACCAGATCAACCGCTGGGGCACGCCCGAGCAGAAGCAGAAATATCTGCCCGGCCTGTGTGCCGGCACGGCGGTCGGGGCGCTCGCCATGTCGGAACCCGGCTCCGGTTCGGATGTCGTCTCCATGAAGCTCAGGGCTGACAAGAAGAACGACCGCTACCTCATCAACGGCACCAAGATGTGGATCACCAACGGGCCGGATGCCTCGACGCTGGTGGTCTATGCCAAGACCGAACCGACCATGGGCTCGCGCGGCATCACCGCTTTCCTGATCGAGCGGACCATGAAAGGCTTTTCCGTTGCGCAGAAACTCGACAAGCTCGGCATGCGTGGCTCCAATACCGGCGAACTCGTCTTCGACGATGTCGAGGTGCCGTTCGACAACGTGCTCGGCGAGGAGAACAAGGGCGTGGAAGTCCTGATGTCGGGCCTCGATTATGAGCGTGTTGTCCTGTCCGGGGGCCCGCTCGGCATCATGGCCGCCTGCCTCGACGTGGCGGTTCCCTATGTCCGCGAACGGCGCCAGTTCGGCCAGGCGATCGGCGATTTCCAATTGATCCAGGGCAAGCTGGCCGACATGTATACGCAGCTCAATGCCTGCCGCGCCTATGTTTATGCAGTAGCATCCGCCTGCGATCGCGGCGAGACGACGCGCAAGGATTCCGCCGGTTGCATCCTCTATGCCGCCGAGCGGGCCACCCAGACGGCGCTCGACGCCATCCAGATGCTCGGTGGCAACGGCTATATAAACGATTACCCGACGGGCCGGCTGCTGCGCGACGCCAAGCTCTATGAAATTGGCGCCGGCACGTCCGAAATCCGCCGCTGGCTGATCGGGCGCGAGATGATGGGGGAGCCGTAATTGGCAGATGGTAGATAATTTGCCATTTTTTCCTCTTGATGCCATATTGGTGTGGTTCTGACAGGAGTCGCCGAATGCCCGCGCATAAAGGCCTTGCCGAAGAGCCACGGCCGTTCGAACACGACGACAGCGCCCTTGCCTCCGTCGATTACATGCGGCTGAAGATCGATTCCGCCGGCCGTATCGTCATCCCGGCGGAAATGCGCGCCGCGATGCTGGTCAAGCCTGGCAGCACGGTGACGGCCGAGGTCGTAAATGGCGAACTCCGCATCGTCTCACCCGAGGTTGTGCTGCGGCAAATCCAGGCTTTGGCGCGGCAGCACAAGCAACATGGCGTCGATGAAGTCGATGAATTCATCGCCGACCGCCGGGAGGAAGCGCGACGCGTGGACGAACGCTTCGACCGATTGGAGCGCGAAGCGGCGGAAATCGCGGCGGCGCGCGACCAGAAAAAATGACCCCCTACGTCTATGACAGTTCCGCCTTGTTGGCGATCATTCTCGGCGAGCCTGGTGCGGATGTCGCCAGTGCAAACATTGGGAATGCGATGGTTTCCAGCGTCAATCTCGCTGAAGTCTTTTCCCGAGCAGAGGACAAAGGAATTCCTCTGGACAAGACGGAACGGTTCCTCATGGGCAAAGAGGTGCAATTTGTCGATTTCGATGCCGATCTTGCCCGTGCAGTGGGCACGATGCGGGCCAAAACGCGCAGTCGAGGCCTGTCGATCGGCGACCGCGCTTGTATCGCGCTTGCACTGAGGGAGCGAGCGACGATCATGACCGCCGACCGTATCTGGGC
>SCRB01000031.1 GCA_004299545.1 Rhizobiaceae bacterium | reverse complement strand
GACGGGCGTTTCAGCCGCCAATGTGCATGCGCTGGCGGTCGATGGCACGTTCGACGACTGCCAGGCGCTGGTGAAGGACATGTTCAACGACCACGCGTTCCGCGACAAAACCGCGCTGTCTGGGGTCAATTCCATCAACTGGGCCCGCATCATGGCCCAGATCGTCTATTACTTTTATGCTGCCCTTGCGCTCGGCGCACCCGACAGGCCCGTCTCCTTCACCGTTCCCACCGGCAATTTCGGCGACATCTTCGCCGCCTATGCTGCCAGGCGCATGGGATTGCCCATCGAACGGCTCGTCATCGCCACTAACGAGAACGACATTCTTGTGAGGACGCTCGAAACCGGACGCTACGAGACAAGGCGGGTGGTCGCCACGACCTCGCCGTCCATGGACATTCAGATCTCATCCAATTTCGAGCGTTTGCTGTTCGAGGAAAACGGGCGTGACGCAGCGGGCGTTCGCATCGAGATGCAAAGCTTGAAGCAATCCGGTGCCTTCATGCTCGACGATATGCAAATCGACCGCATCCGCGACAGTTTCGATGCCGGTCGCTCGACCGAAAAGGAGACCGCGGCAACGATCCGCTCGGTTATGGAAAAAAACGGCTATCTGCTCGATCCACACAGTGCGACCGCGCTGCATGTGGCACGGCAGCGGCCGCGTTCCGATGTTCCGATGGTGGTGCTCGCGACTGCCCATCCGGCGAAATTTCCCGCAGCGGTCGAAGCCGCCTCGGGGATTGCGCCGGCATTGCCGGCAAGACTGGCCGAATTGATGCAGCGGGAAGAGCGGTATACGACGCTTCCCTCGGACATCAAAATGGTGGAAGATCATATCTTCCGCCACTCGCGTGCGGCGGGTCGGCAGGAGTGAGCGCCATATGAGTCCCAGGGAGAAGTGCCTTTATGAGTATTGAGGTGAGCCGTCTTGCGAACGGCCTGACGATCGCAACGGACACCCTTCCCCATGTCGATACGGTCGCTCTCGGGGTTTGGGTCAAATCGGGTTCCCGCAACGAGCGCGACGACGAGCACGGCATCGCCCATCTCCTCGAACATATGGCGTTCAAAGGGACCGGCAAGCGCAGCGCCTGGACGATCGCTTCCGAAATCGAGGACGTCGGCGGAGAGATCAACGCGGCGACGAGCGTGGAAACGACATCCTTTTATGCCCGCGTTCTTTCGGAGGACATGCCGCTCGCGATCGATATCCTTGCCGACATCCTGACCGATTCCAAGTTCGACCCGTCCGAACTCGATCGCGAGCAGCATGTCATCCTGCAGGAAATCGGCGCCGCGCACGACACGCCGGACGATGTCGTCTTCGACCATTTCACCGAGACCGCCTTTCGCCACCAGACGATCGGGCGCTCCATCCTCGGCACACCCGAGACCGTTCAATCCTTCACCTCGGCGCAGCTTCACGCTTTCATGCAAAGGCAGTACGGCGCCGACCGGATGGTGGTCGTCGCGGCAGGCAAGGTGGATCACGAGGCCTTCCTGCGCGAAGTCGAATCCAGGCTTGGTGGCTTTCGTGCCAAGGCGGAAAGCCCCACCCCGCAATATGCCCATTATGTCGGCGGCGACTTTCGCGAGAACCGGGAACTGATGGACGCGCAATTCATCCTGGGTTTCGAGGGTCGCGCCTATCATGTCCGCGATTTCTATTCATCGCAGCTTCTGTCGATGATCCTCGGCGGCGGCATGTCCTCGCGGCTTTTCCAGGAAGTAAGGGAGAAGCGCGGCCTCTGCTACTCGGTCTATGCCTTCCACTGGGGCTTTTCCGACACCGGCATATTCGGCGTCCACGCCGCGACCGGCAAACAGGATATCGACCGGCTCGTGCCGGTCATCCTCGATGAATTGCGGAAAACGGCCGACAATATCCTTCCGGAAGAACTGAACCGGGCCCGCGCCCAGTATCGCGCGGGCCTCGTCATGTCGCGGGAAAGTTCGGCATCACGCGCCTCGCAACTGGCGCGGCAATTGATGCTTTACGGCCGCCCGATCGGCACTGAGGAACTGCTCGACAGGCTTTCCGCCATCACGACCGAGCGGCTGCGCGATCTCGCGGGCAGGCTTTTCTTCACCAAGCCCACCGTCACCGCGATCGGCCCTGTCGGCGCGCTCGCACCCTTCGAAGCGATCAGCGACATGCTCTCCCCGACCGGACATCCGGCGCACAGGATCGCTGTTTAAGGTTCCGGGTATTTCGACAGAATGGCTCAAACCGCATGTCCGCTGCCCTGAAATGACCCGCCTGGGGTCTGCACCGATGCTGGCGCTGCCCTTCCTCCGGCGCGACACGCCGAAGCTCAAAGGCGATCGCGTGACGCTCCGGCTTCCCGAGGCCGGCGACCTTCACGAATGGGCGGCGCTCCGGCAGGAAAGCCGCGGCTTCCTCGAACCATGGGAGCCACGCTGGTCTCCCGATGAATTCGGGCGGCATGCCTGGCGCCAGCGCATTCAGCGTTACCGCGAGGATTTCGCGCGCGGCCACGCCGTCGCGTTCTTCATCATCGAGAATTCCGGGCGCAGGCTGGCCGGCGGGATTACCGTTGGAAATATCCGCCGCGGCGTGGCGCAGTCGGCGCAGATCGGCTATTGGGTGGGGGAACGCTTCGCGGGGAAAGGGCTCATGGTCGAGGCGGTGAGGCTGGTCATACCGTATGCCTTCAACGTGCTGCGGCTGCACCGGATCGAGGCGGCCTGCATCCCGGGAAACGCACGTTCCATCCGCGTACTTGAAAAAGCCGGATTCACGCGCGAAGGGCTGCTTCGATCCTATCTCAAGATCAACGGCAGCTGGCAGGATCATTATCTTTATTCGCTTGTCGAGGGTGATCGCCACGGCAAGCCCGCCTGAAGGGAAGGCCGAGGGCTAGTGAAAAAATTTCAAATCCCGCGCCTGCCCGCTTTCCTTCTCGCATTCCTCGTTCTTTCCAGCATCACGCTGCCCGCCCTGGCGATCGAGCCGATCAAGATATCGCGCGACGATGTCGCGCTCGACCTGTCCAAAGCCGTCCAGATCTATCGCAACAAGGGAAGCAATTTCCAGGTATCGACAGCGCCTGGCGTCGACGGCGTCGTCCGCAGGATCGAGGTCGAGGCGAAGGGTCCCAAATCGAGCGGCGACTGGGCTGTTTTCGCCCTCGCGAACACCACCGACCAGCAGCTCGACAGGCTTATCGTCGCGCCGCATTTCCGGCTCGTCGGGTCGGGCATCATCTGGCCGGATCTCGGCTCGAACCGCATCACCGCGATAACGCCGAGCGAAGGGTTTGCCCTCGATCGCCAGCCGTCGCCCGATTCCGACGTCTTCCTCGTCACGCTCAACCCGAATTCCGTCGTCACCTTCGTCGCCGAACTCGCCTCGCCCAAGCTGCCGCAAATCTATCTGTGGGACCCCGGCGCCTATAAGGACACCGTCAATTCCTATACGCTCTATCACGGCATCGTCATCGGCATAGCCGGCCTGCTGGCGCTCTTTCTCACCATCCTCTTCGTGGTCAAGGGAACCTCGCTCTTTCCCGCGACGGCGGCGCTGGCATGGGCCGTCCTTGCCTATATCTGCATCGATTTCGGCTTTCTCTCCAAAATCCTCGCGGTGGCCCCCGGCAACGAGCAGATATGGCGCGCCGGTTCGGAGGTGGCGCTTGCCGGCACGCTCCTGGTCTTCCTCTTCACCTATCTCAACCTCAACCGCTGGCATGGCCATTTCAGCTACGGCGTCTTTGCCTGGATCGTCGCGCTGGCGGCGATTGCCGGGATTTCCGTCTACGATCCGGCGATCGCGGCCGGGCTTGCCCGTATTTCGCTCGCCGCCACCGCGGTCATCGGGATCGGGCTGATCGGCTATTTCAGCTTCCGTGCCTACGACCGCGCCATCATGCTCATTCCAAGCTGGCTGATGTTGCTGGTCTGGCTCGTCGGCACGTGGCTGACGATCGAGGGGAAGCTGAACAACGACATCGTGCAGCCCGCGCTCGACGGCGGGCTGATCCTGATCGTGCTCCTGATCGGCTTTACAGTGATGCAGCACGCGCTCGCCGGCGGTGGCGTCCATCAGGGCCTTTTCAGCGATCTGGAACGGCAGGCACTGGCAATTTCGGGGTCCGGCGATCTCGTATGGGACTGGGACGTGCCGCGCGACAGGGTCGTCACCAAGCCTGACATAGCTCCCTTGCTGGGCCTCCCCGCAGGCAGCCTGCACGGCGCCGCGCGTACCTGGCTTCCGGTGCTGCATGGGGAGGACCGCGACGCCTTCCGTACGACGCTCGACGTCGTGCTGGAGCATCGCCGGGGGAAAGTCACCCAGGATTTCCGCCTGCGCGGAGCGGACGGGCACTATCACTGGTATACATTGAGGGCGCGGCCGGTCATCGGTTCAGATGGCGAGATCATCCGCTGCGTCGGCACGCTCGTCGACATGACCGAACATAAGAAGGCCGAGGAACGGCTGCTCCACGACGCCGTCCACGACAATCTGACGGGCCTGCCGAACCGCGAGCTTTTCCTCAACCGGCTCGAAGCGATGATCGCCATCGCCAAGACCGAGGAAAACGTGCGCCCCACCGTTTTCGTCATCGACATCGATCGCTTCAAGCACGTGAACGAATCGCTCGGCATGTCGGCGGGAGACACCATGCTGCTGACGGTGGCGCGGCGGCTGCACAGGCTGCTCAAGCCCCGCGATTCGCTGTCGCGCTTCACGGGCGACCAGTTCGCGCTGATGCTGCTCTCCGAACAGGACCCAGGCAGCGTCGCCGGCGTCGCCGACGCCATCCGGCAGGCGGTCCGCACGCCAATCACATTCGCCAAGCGTGAAATCGTGCTTACCGCATCGATCGGCCTCATCGGCTGGACGGCGTCGCAATCGAGCGCGGAGGACATGCTCAAGGACGCGGAACTCGCCATGCAGCAGGCGAAGCGCTTCGGGGGTGACAGGATCGAGCCTTTCCGGCCGGCCTTCCGCTCGGTCGGGTCGGACCGGTTGCAACTGGAATCCGATTTGCGGCGCGCTATCGAGCGGCATGAGATCAAGCTCGCCTATCAGCCTATCGTCAGGCTGGAAGACCGCTCGGTTGCAGGCTTCGAGGCGCTTTTGCGATGGGAG
>SCRB01000261.1 GCA_004299545.1 Rhizobiaceae bacterium | reverse complement strand
GGCATCTTCATGCTGATCGTGATGCCCGTGGCCGGCATCATCGCCGGGCGTATCGAGGCGCGCTATCTTATTATGGGCGGCATGGCGGTGGTGGCGCTGGCGCTCTGGCACATGACCGCGCTCGCGCCCAACGTGGATTTCGGCTTCTTCGTCTGGGCGCGCGTGTTCCAGATGGTCGGACTGCCCTTCCTTTTCGTTCCCATATCGGCTGCCGCCTATATCGGGTTGAAACCGTGGGAGACGAATCAGGCCTCCTCGCTCATCAACGTCTCGCGCAATCTGGGCGGCAGCATAGGCGTCTCCCTCTCCAATGTGGTGCTCCTCAACCAGGCGCAGGCGCACCAGGCGATGCTGGTCGCCAACACCGTCCCCTCTTCAGCGATTTATCAACACACGCTGGAGGCGGCGACGCGGCATTTCCAAGCCGCCGGCGTGCCATTGGCGGAAGCGCAGAAAGCCGCCTTCGGCTGGCTCGGGCAGGTGATCGGCAAGCAGGCGGTTCTGCTGGCCTATATCGATGTTTTCCAGATGGTGGCGATCGTCGCGTTCCTGATGATCCCGGTCGCCTTGCTGCTACGCTCAGGCGAAGCGCCCGTCGGCGCCGGCCACTGAACCGCCGAAACGCTTACCCGCTCCTCGTCTCGGAAAAGCGGCGGAACGCCTCCAGCGTATCCTTGCTGACGTGATGTTCGATGCCCTCGGCGTCACGCCGCGCCACCTCCATGCTGACGCCGAGATCGATGAGAAACCGCTCGACGATCTCATGCCGGGCCCGACTTTGCTCCGCCAGCGCCCGCCCTTTCTCCGTTAAAAACACGCCACGGTAGGGGCGCCGGGAGACCAGGTCCTCTTCGATCAGCCTTCTCAGCATGCGGGCCACCGTCGGCTGGGCCACACCCAGCCTGCAGGCGATATCCACCTGGCGTGCCTCGCCGCCGTCGCGGAGAAGATCGTCGATCAGTTCGACATAATCCTCGAAGAGTTCCGCCCGTCGCGCCTCGCGGGCCTGCCGGAAGGCCTCGGCCTGCACGTCGGCATCGACGAGGGCATCAGGCTGCTTCGACGACTGGGAAATCACCGGCGCTTTCAACGTCCTTCTTCCACGATCGAGCTTGCATGAACTCCACCACCTTTCTGCGACAGGTAGGGAAGAAAGGGAACCCCGCACCCTTATTTTGCCGCCCGCCTCTTTACAGGGCGCCTTGACAATTTCCGAGCGGTTCTAATATAAATATAGCACCTGCTATATTTATAACCCCTTCCTAAGAAGTACGAAAAGGCGGCAATGGACGCACGCAACGAATCCGGGTGGCGTTTCGACCGGAGCGAACGGGCAAGCCTCGCCGAGGCGAACGCGACGATTCCGGTTCCTGCGGCAGGGACATGGCTGCGCCGGCTCATGGCTTTTGCCGGCCCCGGCTACATGGTTTCGGTCGGCTATATGGACCCCGGAAACTGGGCGACCGATCTCGCGGGAGGCTCGAAATTCGGCTACTCGCTGCTTTGCGTGATCCTGCTCTCCAACGTCATGGCGATCCTTCTGCAGGCGCTTGCGGCCCGGTTGGGGATCGTCACAGGTCGCGATCTCGCCCAGGCCTGCCGGGACAGCTATCCCCGCTCGGTCAACCTGGCACTGTGGTTGCTCTGCGAACTCGCCATCATCGCCTGCGACCTCGCCGAGGTGATCGGCACGGCGATCGCGCTTCAGCTTCTCTTCGGCATTCCTCTCATCATCGGCGCTCTGATCACCGCGCTCGATGCCTTCCTGGTCCTGCTTTTGATGCGCAAGGGCTTTCGTTTTCTCGAAGCCTTCGTCGTCACGCTCCTCGTCGTCATCGCCGCCTGTTTCGCCATTCAGACGGTAGCGGCCCAACCGGATCTAAAGGAACTCTTCGCAGGGTTCCTGCCTTCTCCAGAGATCGCGAAGAATCCCGAAATGCTCTACATCGCCATCGGCATCATCGGCGCAACGGTGATGCCGCACAATCTCTATTTGCATTCGTCCATCGTGCAGACGCGCGCCTATGAGCGCAGCGAGAAAGGGCGGCGCCAGGCGATCCGCTTCGCCACGGTCGATTCCACCGTCGCGCTCATGCTGGCGCTGTTCGTCAACGCCGCCATACTGATCGTCGCGGCAGCCACCTTCCATACCAGTGGCCACAGCGAAGTGCAGGAAATCGGCGAGGCTTTCCATCTTCTGTCGCCGCTCCTCGGCCTCGGCATCGCCTCGACACTTTTCGCGGTCGCGCTTCTTGCCTCCGGCATCAATTCGACGGTGACGGCGACACTTGCCGGGCAGATCGTCATGGAAGGTTTCCTGAGCCTCAGGCTTCGCCCGTGGCTGCGCCGCCTGATAACACGCGGCATCGCCATCGTGCCCGTCATCATTGTAACCGCGATTTACGGCGAAAGCGGCACGGCAAAGCTTCTAGTGCTGAGCCAGGTCATCCTTTCCATGCAACTTCCCTTCGCGGTCATCCCGCTGATCCTGTTCGTCTCGGACAGAAGGAAAATGGGCAATCTTGCCATTTCTGGAAAACTGGTCGCCACCTCATGGGCCGTGGCGGCGATCATCTTGGTGCTGAACCTGAAGCTTCTCTACGACACGTTCTCAGGCGCGGCCTGAAACGCTCCCACTCAACGTTTCTTCCGCTCCGGCGCGCCGCTGGTGGTCGAGCCTGTCGCCGAAACGGGATCGCTTGCGGGGAAG
>SCRB01000260.1 GCA_004299545.1 Rhizobiaceae bacterium | reverse complement strand
GGGAGCGCCTGCAGCACCAGCGCCAGGGGCCAGACGAGCTGGCCGACACGCGGTAGCGCCGCGACGAGAAGCGCGGTCGCGATGCCGAGCAGAATCCCGAACAGAAGTCCCAGAAGGACTTCTTCCAGCGTGGTGCAGAACTGTTTGAACAGGAAGCCGGGCTGCGTGCCGAAGGCGCGCACCACGTCGAGCGGCGGCGGCAGGATGAAGCGCGGCGGCGAAAACTGCCACACCGCCACCTGCCACAGGACGATCGTGGCCAAGGCCCCAAGCAAGGTTTTCGCCGCGACGGACATGGCCCGTCAGCGCCATCCGACGCGCGAAGAATAAGAGAATCCTGGAATAGTCATCAGCAGAGCCCCGTTCCTACGCCGGTATTACCCGGATCAGGTTCAAGGGTCCGGCTCAACGCCGTCTCAGCACCGTCAGGTGCACCCCTCGGACAAGGCTTATGTGTCGCAGGAGGCGCCGACTGTCAATGGCGGAGAGCTGCCGGCGACAATCTTACTCGTCCGGTGCGGCCGGCAGCGCATCGCTCCAATCGAGCCGGCGGGCCGTCTTGAAGGGTTTCCCTTCGCGCCGGGAAACCAGCCTTTCGGACGCCGAGCCGTCCGCCTTGCAGAGTTTCAATCGGACGAGGCCTGACGATTGGCGCGGCGGAGCCAGCACGCGCGCGGCTGTTTTCCGCGGCGCCGCGCGCGATGCGGCGAGAAAAATGTATTTCTCGTCTTCCCATGGTACATCCGCATCCTTCGCCTGCCGATGCAGCCGCGAACGGGCGACACGGCGCGCGAAATGACACCAGTCCGGCGCTATAAGCGGACAATCGAGCTGGTGGGGGCAGGGGGCGGTGATAAACGCACCCGCCTCGATCAGTGTCTTCCGGACGGTCAGGATGCGGCGCCAGCCGGCGGGCGTGCCGGGCTCGACGATGACGAGCAATCCCCCGGTCAATTCCCAGAGGCGTGTGGTGAGCGGCCCGATCGCCTCCGGAGCGATCTCGTCGAGCAGATAGGCGACCGTGACGAGATCGGCTGCTGCTACAGGCGGAAAGGATGCTTCCGCATCGCTTTCGATCCATTCGAGGTGCGGTCCGGCAAGGGCAGCGAGATCGCCGCCGATCCGCCGCATCGCCGGGCTTTTCTCCACGAGTTCGGCTGTTTCCAGCGTCGGCCAGCAATCCGCGGCGGCGAAAACGGCGGTTCCGGGGCCGGCGCCTATGTCGAGCATCGATCGAGGCGTGAAGTCCGGCAGGAGATCGGAGGCCTGCACGAAAGCCGCGCGGATCGCGGCGTAGGTCGCGGGCAGCCGGGTCGCGAGATAGGCGTGGGCTGCCATGTCGTCCGCGACGTGCAGCCGGCCGTCACGAATCTCGGCCCGGTAGCGCGCCGACAGGGCGTCTGCCGCCCGCCGTAATTCGCCGAGAGGGGTTCCGTCGAGAATGCGGTCAATCGCGCTTTTAAGTTCCGCGGGAAGTTCCATGGCCGATGCCCATACCCTTCCGGCACAAATCGCGCTATAGACGCCGCCCGAAGGAATGCATCCTCTATGCTGAAAGTCCCTCTGAAGCTCGATCAGCTCGTCGACGGCAATGCCCTGCGGCAGGATCTGGCCGCCCTGGTCGGGAAAGAAGGAGGGAGTGGGTCCGCTACGGGATTGCGCGCGTCCGTCGTTTCGCTTCTGAAGGAGCGGATGGCGGCGGGCCGCACGGTCGCCGAAGCCATGCTGATCGAGGACGGCGGCGGCACCGCCTGCGCCGAGCGCCTGTCCCATCTCATGGACGAGATCATCCGTGCGCTCTACGATTTCGCGGCAATCCACGTTTATCGCGAGGCGAACCATTCTGCCGCCGAGCGCATGGCGGTCGTCGCCGTCGGCGGCTATGGCCGCGGCACGCTCGCGCCGGGTTCGGACATCGACCTGCTTTTCCTGCTTCCCTACAAGCAGACGCCGTGGGGAGAGCAGATCGTGGAATACATGCTCTACGTGCTTTGGGACCTCGGCCTCAAGGTCGGCCACGCCACACGCAACGTGAACGAATGCCTGCGTCTGTCGCGCTCCGACGTGACGATCTGCACCGCGATCCTGGAAGCACGTTTCCTGTGGGGCGAGAGGCCGCTCTTCGACGATCTCATGGAGCGCTTCGACAAGGAGATGGTGAAGGATACGGGCCCCGAATATGTCCAGGCGAAGCTCGCCGAACGCGACGCGCGGCATCGCAAGGAAGGTGAATCCCGTTATGTTGTCGAGCCCAACGTGAAGGACGGCAAGGGTGGCTTGCGCGATCTTCATACACTGTTCTGGATCGCGAAATATTATTACCGCGTCCGCACCGGTGAGGAACTGGTGGGGAAAGGGGTTTTCAAGCCGGAGGAATATCTGAAATTCCGCAAGGCCGAGGATTTCCTGTGGGCGGTGCGCTGCCACATGCACTTTCTTACCGGCCGCGCCGAGGAAAGGCTCCATTTCGACTTGCAGAAGGATATTGCCGGGCGCCTCGGCTACACCACGCGCCCCGGCCTTTCCGCCGTCGAGCGCTTCATGAAGCACTATTTCCTCATCGCCAAGGATGTTGGCGACCTGACGCGCATCTTCTGCGCCGCGCTTGAGGAGGAACAGGCGAAAGAGGTGCCGGGTTTCAGCCGCGTCTTCCTCACCTTTTCGCGTAGGCGCCGCAAACTCGCCGGAACCAGCGATTTCGTTGTCGACAATCAGCGCATCAATATCGCCGACGAAGCCGTTTTCAAACGTGATCCCGTCAATCTGATTCGCCTGTTCTGGCTCGCCGACCGGCATGGCCTCGAATACCATCCTGACGCGCTCAGGCTTCTCACGCGCTCACTGGGATTGGTGACGCGCAATTTGCGCCGCGACAAGGAAGCCAACCGGCTTTTCATGGATATCCTGACCTCCGACCGCGACCCGGAACTCAATCTGAGACGCATGAACGAGGCCGGGCTTCTCGGCAAGCTCATCCCAGACTTCGGCAAGATCGTCGCGATGATGCAGTTCTCGATGTATCATCACTACACGGTGGACGAGCATCTGCTTCGCTGCGTCGGGGTTCTGTCGCAAATCGACCATGATGAAGGGAAAAAGGCCCATCCCCTTGTCAACGAATTGCTGCCGGGGCTGAAGGAGCATCGTGATACGCTCTACGTCGCGGTTTTTCTCCATGATATCGCCAAAGGCAGGGGCGAAGATCATTCGATCGCCGGTGCCCGCATCGCGCGGCGGCTCTGTCCGCATATGGGACTTGGTTCCGCCGCGACCCAAACGGTCGCCTGGCTGATCGAGCAACATCTGACGATGTCGATGACGGCGCAGACGAGAGACCTGAACGACCGCAAGACGATCGAGGATTTCGCCGACGTGGTACAATCGGTCGAGCGCCTGAAGCTGCTTCTCGTCCTCACCGTTTGTGACATCACCGGTGTCGGCCCCGGGGTCTGGAACGGCTGGAAGGGACAATTGCTGCGCACGCTCTATTACGAGACCGAGCTTCTGCTGACGGGCGGCTTTTCCGAAGCCCCTCGCGCCAAGCGGGCGGCGGTGGCACGCGAGGAGCTGGCGGCCGCGCTCGCCGACTGGCCGGAAGCCGAGCGTGCGCGCACTATCGGGATGCACTACGAGAACTATCTTCTCACCGTCGACCCGGCGGAGCAGAAGCGCCACGCCCAATTCATCCGCGAGGCGGATGCCGGGAAGAAGGCGCTGGCCACGATGGTCACGGTTCGCGAGGTCGAGGCCGTCACCGAAATCACGGTTCTTTGCCCGGACCATCCACGGCTCTTGTCGGTGATCGCGGGCGCTTGCGCGGCATCCGGCGCCAACATCGTCGATGCGCAGATCTTCACCACCTCGGACGGCCGCGCGCTCGACACCATCATGATCGGGCGGGAGTTCACTCTCGACGAGGACGAATACAGGCGTGCCACGCGCATCGGCAAGCTGATCGAGGACGTTCTTGCCGGGAGGGTCTGGCTGCC
>SCRB01000259.1 GCA_004299545.1 Rhizobiaceae bacterium | reverse complement strand
ATGCAATAATCGCATCCGTTCTCGCGGCTGATCGTCAGAAAGACGACTTCCTGCTCGGCCGGTGTCAACCCCGAGTGCGCGCGGAACGCAGTGTAGCCATCCAGATAGCTCTGCAGGAGCCCTGGCGAGTTGGCCATCCCCGCATACATGTTGGGGATGAATCCGACCGAAGCTTTTGCCTTTTCAAGGACGGCCTTTGCGCGCGGGTCAGCGTTTTCCAGCGTTACGGGCAAAAGTGAAAGTCTGGCATTGTCAGTCATTGCATTCTCCGGCGTTTAAGATGGCAAACGAACGTATTGACGGCATCACGGACGTGCTCGTGACTGCGGGGATGAGGAAGAGGGCGTTATCGGCGAGGCGGCTCGATTGCGTGCGGTCCAGGTCGAGGCGCGGACAGTCACAGCGTCGGTCGCAACTGTTCTATCGATCGCTCATCTCATCCTTCTCTGCTTGCCCAAATACTCGATCTCGGCCTTGTCTAGGGTCTGTAGCGACTACAGGGTCAAGAGGTTTTTCGCGATGCGCGATTGGGATCTGCCAAACGGCCTCCAATGCGCCGAGTTGGCCCGGCGGACGGGTGCCAATCTCGAACCGTGCGCTACTACGAGAAGGTCGGCTTGTTGCCGCCGCGACCGAGAACTGCTAGCGGCTATCGGAGCTATGACGGGGCGCATGAGCGTCGCCTTAGCTTCGTACTGAGGACGCGAGTGCTGGAGTTCTCGCTCGAGAAGATCCGCGCCTTGCTGCGCCTGGTGGACGAACGGGACCAACCTTGCGCGGAAGCGAGCCGCCTAATTAGCGACGGCTCACTTGGCTGACACGCGGGCAAAGATCGCCGATTTGAAACGGATGGAAGGAGTGTTGAAGGCGGTCGTTGCCCAGAGCAGCGATGGAACGCGCCTCGATTGCCCGCTGATGGAGACATTGTTCCGTGACACGACCTTCTAATAGGTCGGCTTCGTTACGCCTGAACACACTGGTTTTTGCTCCCAGCTTATCACAGAGCTTGAAATCGGCCGCCTGCGCCGAGAATCGAAAAGCCAGCCCGCCAACTGAGTTACGGGCTAGATTCGGCTGCGCGGACAAGAATTGAACTTTCGCGTACGCCTTCGGCGCTCATGGACTGGCAAAGCCAGAGCCGATTTTCTTGAGTGAAATTCGGAGTGGATGAGTGGCTTAGAACCCTTCGTCCCCAACATTCGTCAAATGAGATGGCGCGCCCGACACGATTCGAACGTGTGGCCTCCACCTTCGGAGGGTGGCGCTCTATCCAGCTGAGCTACGGGCGCATTTCACTTCGCTTAATCCTATCGACCTCCGGCGGTCAACGGATTCGTACACCTTCAACCAAGCCTCTCGTTCCAAGCGTCCAACGCGTCGTGCTGGTACTCGCTGCGCTACGCGCTTGTTCGCTGTTCCTCTCCGAAAACTGCTTACGCGGTGCTTACGCGAAGAATCTTCCAGATAGGGCAGCTTACCGAGAGAACATCAACCTACTGAAACTCGTTGCTTTTTTTCTCTTCCTTACAAACCAAATCTCCTTGACAGCAGCCTTCGGAGGGCAGCGCTCTATCCAGCTGAGCTACGGGTGCAACGAAGCGGGCTGCCCCGATCCGTTCGCGGCGATCCACGATACGTGCGCTTCATAGACGAAATGATGCCCTGCTTCAATCTTCAAATGAGCCCGCACGGCCCAAGGGCAAATTGCCAGATAGGAACCGGCAGGTTACCTAGGTTGCATGTCTCTCGAATCCGTCCGCGCGTTTTTTGCCGCCAACTCGCCCGATGTTTCCGTCATCGTGACCGAGGCGAGTTCCGCGACGGTGGCGCTTGCGGCCGAGGCTCACAATGTCCTGCCCGAACAGATCGCCAAGACGATCTGCCTGCGCGCCGGCGAGGAAACGATGCTGATCGTCGCCAGCGGCACCGCCAGGCTGGACAACCGCAAGTTCAAGGACAGGTTCAAAGCCAAGCCTCGCATGCTGGATGCCGGGGAGGTGGAGGAGGCAACGAGCCACCCTGTGGGTGGGGTTTGCCCCTTCGGCCTGCCGCGCGTCCTGCCGATCTATTGCGATGTCACGCTGAACGCCTTCGATGAGGTTGTCCCCGCCGCCGGCGCGACAAATGCCGCCGTCCGCCTGACACCTCTGCGTCTGGCGGAACTGACCGGGGCTGAATGGATCGACGTTTGTAAATAGCGGCCGACTGACCAGTGTTTGCTGCGCGACCGAACAGCGACTAAACAATCTTTCCGGTCGGAGGTGGAAGTCGCCGGCCCATATGCCAATATGGAGGTTGGTGTTCGTGCCGCATTTTCGGCCGTGCCAACGCAATGTTATACGAAGATCGCGGGGCGCCAGACGCGCCGCCTATTATCAGCAGGACAAGAAATGTATCCCGACACCCTTCTCCATATCGACGGCGCCTGGCGTCCCGCTTCCTCGGGCCGCACTATTCCCGTGCTCAATCCGGCAACCGAGGAACGCATTGGCACCGTCGCGCACGCGGATCGCGCCGATCTCGATCAGGCGCTTGCCGCAGCGGCCCGTGGTTTCACCGTCTGGAGCGGCATGTCGGCTTATGAGCGTTCCCGGATCATGCGCAAGGCGGCGGCGCTGATGCGCGAGCGCGCCGGTGACATTGCCCGGCTGATGACGATGGAGCAGGGCAAGCCGCTTGCCGAAGCACGCGGCGAGACGCTGGCGGCAGGCGACATCATCGAATGGTTCGCCGAGGAGGCGCGCCGTGTCTACGGCCGCATCGTTCCGGCTCGCCAACCGGGCGTCAGCCAACTCGTCATGAAGGAGCCGGTCGGGCCGGTCGCGGCCTTCACGCCGTGGAATTTTCCGATCAACCAGGTCGTGCGCAAATTGTCGGCAGCCCTTGCGGCCGGTTGCTCGATCATTGTCAAGGCGCCCGAGGAGACGCCCGCTTCGCCCGCCGAACTCGTCCGCGCCTATGTCGATGCCGGCGTCCCGGCAGGAGTCATCAATCTGGTCTATGGTGTCCCCGCCGAGATTTCGGAATATCTGATCCCGCATCCGGTGATCCAGAAGATCTCGTTTACCGGCTCAACGGCGGTTGGCAAGCACCTGGCCGGCCTCGCCGGACAGCATATGAAGCGCGCCACCATGGAACTTGGCGGTCACGCCCCGGCGATCGTTTTCGACGACGCCGATATCGATAGCGCCGCGAAGGTGCTCGGCGCCGCGAAGTTCCGCAATGCCGGGCAGGTCTGCGTCGCTCCGACGCGCTTCCTGATACAGGAAGGCGTGCATGACCGCTTCGTCGACCGGCTGGTGTCCCTCGCCAAAGGCATCAAGGTCGGTGACGGCCTTGCCGAAGGGACGACGATGGGACCGCTCGCCAATGAAAGGCGCATTCCAGCGATGGAAGCGCTGATCCAGGATGCCGTCCAAAAGGGCGCTAGGGTGGTGACGGGCGGCAAGCGCATCGGCAACAAGGGATATTTCTTCGAGCCCACCGTCCTGACCGACGTGCCGGTGGAAGCCCGCGCCATGAACGAGGAGCCGTTTGGCCCGGTAGCGCTCGTGGCGAAGTTCAAGAGCCGCGAAGAGGCCGTCGCCGAGGCGAACCGTCTTCCCTACGGTCTCGCCTCATATGCTTTCACCAGTTCGGCGGAGACAGCCGACATCCTTTCGCATTCGGTGCAGGCGGGCATGCTCACCATCAATCATAACGGCCTCGCACTTCCGGAAGTGCCCTTCGGCGGCATCAAGGATTCGGGCTATGGATCGGAAGGGGGCAGCGAGGCGATAGAATCCTATCTCAACACCAAGAT
>SCRB01000258.1 GCA_004299545.1 Rhizobiaceae bacterium | reverse complement strand
GCGCAGGAAGGCAACGAGACGGCCCCTGATGATCGTTTCCTGCATGCCGTTACTCGGCTTTCGACGCTGATCGATACCATGCCACGATCTTCGCCCGCTCCGCAGGCGTGATCTGCGTGATATTGCCGCCGGGCGGCATGGCATGGCTCGCCCCGGCCTCCAGATAGATCAGTTGCGCATGTTCGGCGATCCGGGCGTCCGTGTCGAGCATCACGCCCCTCGGCGCCTGATGGATGCCCTCGAAGGAAGGTTGCGCGGCATGGCACATGGAGCAGCGCCCCATCACCGTGTCGCGAACCGCCGGAAAATCGGCCGAAGCGAGGAAGGGCTGTGCCGCGACCGATGCCCTGGCATGCTCCCCGCCCGTGAGCACCTTCGGCACGGTCGACAGCCACATGACGATGACGAAGAGAAGGGCGGCTGCGAGCCAGGTCCAGGTCGGGTTTCCCTTCCGCGCGTGCACCGAGTTGAAATAATGCCGGATCAGGACACCGATAAGAAAGATCAGCGCGCCGATAATCCAGTTGAACTTCGTTGCAAACGCCAGCGGATAGTGGTTCGACAGCATGAAGAAGAGAACCGGCAGCGTCAGGTAGTTGTTGTGTACGGAACGCTGCTTCGCCTGCTTGCCAAGACGGGGATCCGGCACCTTCCCTGCGATTAGATCCGCCACAACTTTCTTCTGGTTCGGGATGATGATGAAGAAGACGTTGGCCGACATGATCGTCGCCGTGAAGGCGCCGAGATGGAGAAACGCCGCACGGCCGGTGAAGAGATGCGTATAGCCCCAGGACGCGAAGACCAGCACGAAGAACAGGAGCACCATCAGGCCTGTATCGCTCTTGCCGATCGGCGACTTGCACAAAAGGTCGTAAATGATCCAGCCGAGTACGATCGACGCGATCGAGATGCCGATCGCGACCGGCGCGGAAACGTCAAGGACGTTAGGATCGATCAGGAAGAGATGCGCGCCCGAATAGTAGACGATGCAGAGCATCGCAAAGCCGCTTATCCAGGTCGTATAGGCTTCCCATTTGAACCAGGTCAGGTGCTCCGGCATGAAGGACGGCGCCACCATATATTTCTGGATATGGTAGAAGCCGCCACCATGGACCTGCCATTCCTCGCCCGACGCGCCATCCGGCATCCCCGCCCGCTGGCGAAGGCCGAGGTCGAGCGCAACGAAATAGAAGGATGAGCCGATCCAGGCGATGGCGGTGATGACATGCAGCCAGCGCGCGGCAAAATTCACCCATTCCCAGATGACGGCATAATCCGGCATTGCGACCATTCCCCTTTTGGGGCCGGCAGGCCCCTGGTTAATCATTACGTGTCGTGTACGAAAGCGGAAGGGGATCGTGCCCTCATGACTTTCAAAAAAATCTAGAAAATAATAGCGCGTTTCATTGGGAGGCGGGACTGTTGGCCTATCTCGACAACATCGCGGTGTTCGTTCGCGTTGCGGAACTCGGTAACCTCTCGGCCGCAGGGCGCGACATGCGTATCTCGCCGGCTGTCGCTTCCAATCGCATCAAGGAGCTGGAGAAACATCTCGGCGTCCGCCTTTTCAACCGTACGACACGGCAATTGACGCCGACCGAACAGGGGCGCGTCTTCTACGAGCATGCGCGCGTCGTGCTCGACGCGGTCGCCGAAGGCGAAGCGGCGGTCAGTTCGCTTTCGGGCCAGCCGCGCGGCACCATCCGCGTGACGGCGCCGCTTGGGCTCGGGCGGCGCCTCATCGCTTCGGGCATTCCCGACTTCCATGACCGCTACCCCCAGATCGAGGTCAGGCTGCGGCTCTCGGATCATCACGTCGACATGATGAAGGAGGGGATCGATCTCGCCTTCGTGCTGGGGCTATTGGAGGATTCCAGCCTCAGGATGCGCGGCATCATGAAGTGCGAACGCGTTCTCGTCGCCGCGCCGGCCTATCTGCAACTGCGCGGGGAGCCGAAGGCACCGCAGGATCTCATCGACCGGAAGCATGACTGCCTGATCCTGCGCTATCCCGGCGCACGCGAGTTCCAGTGGCTCCTGAACACGCCTGAGGGACCAAGGAAATTCGACGTCAGGGGACCGTTCGATTCCGATGATGGGGATGTACTGACGGGCTGGGCGCTTGCCGGGCGCGGCATCATCAACAAGCCGCGTTTCGAGGTCGAGCCCTTCATCCGCGACGGCCGGTTGAGTGTCATCCTCGACAAAATGCCGCCAGTCCCGATCCAACTCGCGGCCGTCTATCCGCACCGCAAATTCCAGGATCCCAAGATCAGCCTGCTCCTCGATTTCATGGCAGATCGTTGCCAGCACATGATCCGCGACAGCCTGGCAGGGAAGTAGATGGATCAAGACGCTTTCAGGCTTTGAAGTCCTCTTTCAAGCAAATCCCGCATCAGGCGTTGATAAGGCACGCCGCGCTTCTTCGCCTCGGCCTTCAACGCGTCGAGTTGCCGTCGCGGAAGGCGCATATTGACCCGCGCGTCCTTGTTCGCCAGCTCGAAGCGGTAAGGTTTGAATTGAGAGAAGTCGAGATCGGACAAATCCTGGTCCAGAAAAGCTTCGGCTTCCTCATCTGTCTTAAGAATTGGAACTTTGCGTTTCATAGCGTTTTGCCTCCTTCGCGTGCATATAGCGCGCACTGACCGGCCGAACGAGAATCATTCTGTCAATCCGCCGTAACACAAAGGCGATGAAAACCGGCCTGCCGTTCGATGCACGCCCCACAGCGATCTGACGGATTTCGCTCGCTGAGTGTTTCAAATCCGGCGCAATTCCAGGCCCTGCGTGGAACACCGCTTCGATTTCCTGCTTCGTGAGACCGTGCGCGCCGCATTTCGGCCAATTACCGGCATCCCACTGAAAGCTCGAAAATTGCATCGTAATGTATGTATAAATGGCTGTACAGATGTCAATACGCCGGCCCGTTACGAGCCAATGCCGTCATGATCTCGGCAGCGGCGAGCGCAGCGATGACCGCCGGGCGTTTGTCTTTCACCGCCTCTCCGCCAATCGGTGAGATCAGGCGGGCGAATTCCCCTTCCATGCCGCCGGCCGTTTTCAGGAACCAGCTTTTGAAGGTCGCTTTCTTCGTCTTCGAACCGATCATGCCGACATAGGCGGCGTCCGGCCGTTTCAGCGCCTCGGCAACAATGAGAAAGTCGAGCGCGTGGTCATGGGTCAAAACAACGAAGGCAGAACCGGGAGGCGCCGTCCGCACGGCTTCCTCGGGAACCGGTGTCAACCGCGCCTCCACGGCTTCCGGCATCCCTTCAAGCGCGTCTGCTCGGGTCTCCACGACCGCCACCTTCAACGGCAGAAGCGAAAGCGCGGCGGCAAGCGCATGGCCGACATGACCGCCGCCAAAAAGGTAGACATGCGGATGCTTGGCGTCTTCCACAGTGACGGCGGCCATCAATTCATCGCGTAACGCAGCATCGACATGGCGGATGCCGAGTTCCACGCGCCCGCCGCAGCACTGGCCGATTTCGGGGCCGAGCGGAATATCGAGCAGATGTTCCCTCGCCTTTGAGGGGGAGAAATCGCCAATTGCCTCCCTTGCTCTGGCGATCGCCATGAATTCAAGCTGGCCGCCGCCGATCGTGCCGAAGGTTTCGGTTGGGGACACAAGCATCCATGCGCCCTTTTCGCGCGGCGTCGACCCTTTCGCTTCCGCCACCTCGATCAGCGCTGTAGCCGGCGAATTATTCAGGAAGGTTTCGACACCTTGTCGGGTGCTGGCCATTATTGCGTGGCTCCGTGCGCCCGCAGCGATCAGTTCTCCACGCGCATTGTCTTCAGCCGCTCGATCGTCATCAGGACGCGTTCGGGCGTCGCCGGCGCATCGAGGCGCGGACAGATCCGGTGATCGGTGACCGATGCCACCGCATCGGAAAGCGCGTGCAAAACCGATAAGGCCAGCATGAAGGGGGGTTCGCCCACCGCCTTGGAGCGATGAACGGTGGGCTCGTTGGCCTCCGCCCAGTCGGCAAGCGTGACGTTGAAGATCTTCGGCCGGTCGGAGGCGAGCGGAATCTTGTAGGTCGAGGGTGCATGAGTCCGAAGCCGGCCCTTCTCGTCCCACCACAATTCTTCCGTCGTCAGCCAGCCCATGCCCTGGATGAACCCGCCTTCGATCTGGCCGCGGTCGATGGCCGGGTTGAGCGACCGCCCCGTTTCATGCAGGATATCCGTGCGCTCGACCATATATTCGCCTGTCAGCGTGTCGATCGAAACCTCCGAGCAAGCGGCGCCATAGGCGAAATAGTAGAACGGATGGCCTTGCCCCTTCTCCCGGTCCCAATGGATCTTCGGGGTCTTGTAGAAACCGGCGGCTGAAAGCTGAACGCGCGCATCATAGGCTTGCTTCACAAGCTCCGCGAAGGGAATCTCCTGATTGCCGACCCGCACCCGGTTGGGCAGAAAAACGATCTGGTCCTTCGCCACACCATGCGCTTCGGAAGCGAAATCGACCAGGCGATCCTTGATCTGGCGCGCCGCGTTCTGCGCCGCCATGCCGTTGAGGTCCGAGCCCGACGAGGCGGCCGTCGCCGACGTGTTCGGCACCTTGCCGGTCGTGGTGGCGGTGATCTTCACCTGGTCGAGATCGATCTGGAATTCCTCGGCCACCACCTGCGCCACCTTGATATAGACGCCCTGCCCCATCTCGGTGCCGCCATGGTTCAGATGCACCGAGCCGTCCGTATAGACATGCACCAGCGCGCCGGCCTGATTGAATACCGTGGCCGTAAAGGAAATGCCGAACTTGACCGGCGTCAGCGCGATGCCACGCTTAATAATGTCGCTGTTGGTATTGAAGGCGGCGATCTGGCGGCGGCGGCGGCGATAGTCCGAACTCTTCTCAAGCTCGTCCACGATGCGTGCGATGATATTGTCCTCCACCATCTGGTGGTAGGGCGTCACATTGCGCGTATCGGTGCCGTAGAAATTCTTCCGGCGGACTTCGAGCGGGTCTTTCTGGAGCGCAAAGGCGATCTCGTCGATGATCCTTTCGATACCGACCATCCCCTGCGGGCCGCCGAAACCGCGGAAGGCGGTGTTGGAGACGGTGTTGGTATAGAGCGGCGCCGAGACGGCCTTCACCGCCGGGAAATAATAGGCGTTGTCGCAATGGAACAGCGCACGGTCCGTTACCGCCCCGGAAAGATCGGCTGAAAAGCCGCAACGCGCCGCGTAGCGCAGATCGACGCCCAGAATGTTGCCCTCGTCGTCGTAACCGGCCTCATAATCGATCAGGAAATCGTGGCGCTTGCCGGTCGCGGTCATATCATCGTCGCGGTCGGGCCTGATTTTCACCGCCTTGCCGGCGCGCTTGGCGGCGATTGCCGCGAGCGCGGCGAATTGGTTGCCCTGCGTCTCCTTGCCGCCGAAGCCGCCGCCCATACGGCGCACCTCGATGGTCACGGCATGGTTCGGCACGCCGAGCGCATGCGCCACCATATGCTGCACCTCGCTCGGGTGCTGGGTGGAAGAATAGACGGTGACATCGCGGTCTTCGCCAGGGATGGCAAGCGCGATCTGCCCTTCGAGGTAGAAATGGTCCTGGCCCCCGACCCGCATCTGGCCCTTCACCCTGCGCGGCGCTGCGGCGAGAGCGGCGGCGGCATCGCCGCGCTTCAGCGTCAGCGGCGCGGTGACAAGCCTCGGCTTCACCGGGTCGGCTTCCGCCACATCGGTGATGAAGGGCAGGTCGTCATATTCGATCTTCGCCAACCGGCAGGCGCGCCGTGCCTCTTCGCGTGTCCGGGCGATGACGCAGAAGACAGGCTGGCCGTGGAACTGGACCTTTCCTTCGGCGAGGATCGGTTCGTCATGCAGGCCGGTCGGGGAAATGTCGTTCTCGCCCGGCACGTCTTCGGCAGTCAGCACGTCGACAACGCCCGGCGCGGCGCGAACGGCGGAAAGGTCCATCGAGCGGATCGTGGCGTGGGTCGCGGTGGACAGCCCCAGGCACCCATGCAGTGTACCGGCCGGTTCCGGCATGTCGTCGATATAGACGGCGGTGCCGGTGACATGCTTGTGCGCCGAATCGTGCCGCTGTGCTGTGGCAACACCGCCGGCGATCCTGGCGGCTTTCAGTTCGGGCTGGGCGTGCTTGTTCATCATGCTGCCTCGTAACGGCCGACCAGCACGGGACCGGCATGACCGGACGTCTCCAGGAAGAAACGCACGAGCAGGTTCTTCGACACCAGCATACGATAATCGGCCGAGGCGCGCATATCGGCCAATGGCTGGAAGTCCTTCTCATATTCCGTCAGCGCGGCATCGACGGTTTCGCGCGTCCAAGGTTTGCCGGCAAGGGCGGCTTCCACCGCCCGTGCGCGCTTCGGCGTCGCCGCCATGCCGCCATAGGCGATGCAGATCGCTTCGACCGTGCCGGACGTGTCGAGCGTCAGGTTGAACGCACCGAGCGTGGCGGTAATGTCCTCGTCGCGCCTTTTCGTCACCTTGTAGACGGCGAAGCGGCTTTCGGGCTTGGGCAGC
>SCRB01000257.1 GCA_004299545.1 Rhizobiaceae bacterium | reverse complement strand
GGCATCTTCTGCGCAAGCGCAAGGAGATCGCGACCGTGCTCGCCACGGTCGAGGGTGTCGACACGGACGGTCGCTACGTCATGCTGGATGACGGCTCAGCCATCGGCTACGACACGCTCGTCCTCGCGACCGGCGTGCGTCATGCCTATTTCGGCCATGACGATTGGGAGCCGTTCGCTCCCGGCCTCAAGACGCTGGAAGATGCGACGACGGTGCGCCGGCGCATCCTGTTTGCCTTCGAGCGCGCCGAGCGCGAGGGCGACCCGGAGCGTCGCGGCGCGCTTCTGACATTCGTCATCATCGGCGCTGGACCGACCGGCGTCGAACTCGCCGGCACGATCGCGGAGCTGGCGCGAACGACGCTCGTCGGCGATTTCCGCAGCATCGACACGCGGGAGTCGCGAGTCGTGCTGATCGAGGCCGGTCCGCGCGTGCTGGCGGCCCTCACCGAGGACCTGTCCGCCTACGCGCGGCGCGCGTTGGAGAAGCTCGGCGTCGAGGTCGTGCTCGGCCAGCCCGTGACCGGGTGTTCGGCCGAGGGCGTCGTCTATGGCGACAAGACCCTCCTGGCGGCGACGATCATCTGGGCGGCGGGCGTGCAGGCTTCGCCGGCGGCGCATTGGATCGGCGCGCCTGCCGATCGGGCCGGACGGGCGCGGGTCGAACCCGATCTGACCGTGCCGGGACACAAGGAGATTTTCGTCATCGGCGATGCGGCGGCCGTCACCGATCCCGCCGGAAATTCCGTGCCCGGCATCGCGCCGGCGGCGAAGCAACAGGGCAAGCACGTCGCGGCGACGATCCGCGCCCGCCTCGCCGGCAAACACCAGGACGCGCCATTCCACTATCGCCATGCGGGGAGCCTCGCGACGATCGGCAAGCGCCTCGCTGTCATCGACTTAGGGCGCATCAAGCTGCGCGGCGCGCTCGCATGGTGGATCTGGGGCCTGACACACATCTACTTCCTCATCGGCGTGCGCAACCGGCTGAGCGTCGCCCTGAGCTGGCTGTGGATTTACACCCGCGACCAGCGCAACTCGCGGCTCATCACCCAAGGCAGCGCCGCGGGCCGATCGGCACGGCCGGGCAAAGACCCGAGTGAGCCAGAATGATAGGATGGCCACATGGCTGAGATTTCGGAGAACGCACCTGCCAGGCTGCCCGACCGCGCTTCCGTCGAGGCGGCTTTGGCCACACCGCCCGCTGGATCGAACGAGGCCGCGCTTGCGGAGGCGTTGACGCAAGCCTTTCCGGAGTTTGCCTTCTCAGCGACCAACGTCGACGACCAGTATTGGCGGGACACGCGGTCGGTGCTGGCCACCGACGGAACGCACATCGCGGAGTATCGGCCGTGGATGAAAGCCGTGCTCGCGAAAGATAATGGAGACATCGCGACCCTCTTGCGAAGGTTGCAGGACACTGATCTCCAGATTTCGGAATGGCACGGCAACAGCGTCTATACTTTCGCGCCGACAGGACCCGGCGCGTCTGACTATGTGCAGATTTCGCTCGGTCGCGAGACCGAATGGTGCGCGGGTCCGATTGTCAACCCATCACGCCGGCTATAGGGCGAGGAAGAACTGCTCGACGCATCGTGGATCAGCCACGACGAAATGTCAGACGATAAGGTGCTTGCGGGTCCGCTTCACCGGCTGAACCGCGCCAGTAGCGTCGTGTATCGTTCGAGTCCGTAGCGTCCAATACAGTCAGGTCATGAAGCCGGGCAAGGTGCAAGAATGGAATTCTCTTGCGCTCACCAGACAAGCGCGCATCAGCACCGATCAGTTCGACACCCGACCGACTGATAAACTCGGCAGCAGCCGCTGCAGTGGAGGTAATGAGACTTTCCTCCCCGAGGTCTCCCAGTGGGCCAATCAAAGGCTGCATCGGTCGTAATCGGAAAAGGGGACGCCACCGGTGGGCTGAAAACATGCACCGACAATCGAGTCCCGTTTGACGCTGCAAGTGCGGTGGTATAGCTCGAGGCAGTCGATACCTGGAAGTGATCCTGCGCGGGAAGGCCACGAGGATATACGGTGCGATGATCAAACGATCGGACATCTTCTTGGCGCTCATCGAATTTTCAAGCTCCACAGATATTTCGGCTTCTGGCCGGTGGAAACTTCGCCCGATTAGTCTACAGCGTTAAAGAGCTGCATCGAGCAGGATCAAACCGATACCTGCGGTCCCGGCGCGAGAGCGCTGGCGCCACGGTGATCGTCAGAATATCCAGAATCTGCATAGGCGCACTTCGTTCAGCAGCTAAGTCCGGCAGAAAGCAGAGGTAGTCTGGTTATTCACCGAGCACACGCCGTCGCTCTTCGAACTCGTCCTTGTCGATCTCGCCGCGAGCAAAGCGCTCTTTGAGAATATCGAGGGATGTCCGACTCTGCGGGGTGTGATGCGCCGGCGCTGGACCGTGCCACGGTCCACCCAGCCAGCGCGCAAGAAGAGCGACCGCGGCAATTAGCACGGCCAGGAAGACGATCATGAACAATGGGCCGAATATCATGGCGTACCATCCTCCTTCCCACCACATCATGTGCGGACCCCAGACGTATCGTTCGGTGTCTGACGACGACTGCGCCCACCCTGCGTCTGGCAAAGAGACTAGAGTGCCTCCCATTATCGACAGCAATTTCATCAAACCGCTTCGCATCAAATGCAACTCCACCTGATGATCGCCATTTTTATCATAATCATCGGCGCGGCGAATTGTTCTTGATCAAATGCTGTCGGCTAGTTCGACCGAAACTGTGATTACAACCGGCCAAAACGGAGTTGCGCCCAAGCCTCGTGAGGAAGGAAGGCTCCTTGCTTCCTCAGTCCAGTTCTGGTTCCATGGAAACAGTATTTCTGGCGCGCGGCAAAGCATACCTTTGCGTGCCTACACCCGGCGCGCCGAGTATTGACGCAGATCAACGTGTAAATCCCTATTGTGTTGGAGCGTAGAATTAAGTGCAGTGGCTTCATTGCATCAGATACGTAGTTTAACCTACGTGACGTGCGGTTCAGGGCCGCATGGGAAACATTCTTGAATTGCCCTGCGAAATCAAGAAGTTCCGCGATGGTTCAGGCAACCTGTCGCCACAGTGTGTTTCTCGTCAGTAAGCACTCGCTTATCCAGATAGAGCGATTTCTGGATAAACTGGGTCACGCATTGTATCCAGCATGGGCGAACAGGTTTTCGCATTGTTTGGGGGCGAAACGGTCGATGGCGAGCGCCACGGCGTCCCATAGGTCCGGGATGGATCGGGCAGCTACCCTTCGCAGGAAAGCCTTCAACTTTGCGGAGGCCATCTCAATGGGATTGAAGTCGGGACTGTAGGGCGGAAGGTAGCGAAGGGAAGCGCCAGCCGCATCGATGATTTCGCAGACACCGGCCACTTTGTGGGCCGGCAGATTGTCCATCACGACGACATCGCCGGACTGAAGCGTCGGCGCAAGGACGCGGCGTAGATAGACCAGGAATGCTTCGCCATCCATGGCACTGTCCAGCAGCCAGGGAGCGATTATCCCGTCGCGGCGCAGGCCCGCTGTGAATGTCGTGGATTCGCAGTGTCCGTGAGGCACCGCCGCCCGGCAATGCTGACCACGCGCAGAGCGACCTCGTAACCGAGCCATCTTGGTATTGAGGCCAGATGATGTCCCACCGAGTGGTGTAGCTGGCGGCATTGGTCGCCGAGCCATCCGGCATTGCCGGGCTGATCAGTGCGCCACGGCTGGCAGGCTGATGAGGGGATCCTCGCTCAACTGGCTGACGCTTTCCAGCGTCATGTAGCGGGCGCGCTGAACGGCCCATTCATCGTTCTGTTCGAGCAGCAACGCACCGACGAGACGCACGATGGCGTCGTCGTTGGGGAAGATGCCGACGACGTCGGTGCGGCGCTTCATCTCGCCGTTGAGGCACTCGATCGGGTTTGTGCTGTGAAGCTTGGCCCGATGCTCCTTCGGGAAGGTCATATAGGCGAGCACGTCGGGCTCGGCGTCGTCAAGAATGGCGGCGAGCTTCGGCACCTTCGGCCGGATCTGGTCGGCGACGGCGCGCCATTGGGCGCTGGCGGCCTCGGGCGTCTCCTGGGCAAAGGCGGTAGCGATGAAGGCGGAGACGACACGCCGGTCGCTCTTTCCGGCATGCGCCAGCACGTTCCTCGTGAAGTGGACACGGCAGCGTTGCCATGTCGCGCAGAGCACCTTGGTGACGGCCGCCTTCAGGCCCTCATGGGCATCGGAGACGACGGGCTTTACGCCGCGCAGGCCGCGGCGCGTCAGCTTGCGCAGGAACTCCGTCCAGATCGGCTCGGCCTCCGAGGTGCCGATCTCCATGCCCAGAACCTCGCGCCGGCCATCGGTGTTGACACCGACAGCGATGATGACGGCGACCGAGACGATGCATCCGCCGCGGCGCACCTTCAGGTAGGTGGCATCGATCCACAGATACGGCTAATCACCCTCGATCGGCCGTTCGAGGAAGGCCTTCACTTTGCCGTCGATCTCCTCGCAGAGCCGCGCCACCTGGCTCTTGGAGATACCGCTCATGCCCATCGCCTTGACCAGGTCGTCGACCGAGCGTGTGGAGATGCCTTGGACATAAGCCTCCTGGATCACCGCGGTCAAAGCCTTCTCGGCCATGCGGCGCGGTTCGAGGAAGCCCGGAAAGTAGGAGCCCTTCCTGAGCTTCGGGATGCGCAGCTCGGCGGTGCCCGCACGCGTCTCCCAATCCCTGTCCCGGTAGCCGTTGCGCTGAGCCGTCCGAAGCGGCGACTTCTCGCCATAGGCGGCGCCGGTCGCGACACCCACCTCCATCTCCATCAGCCGCTCCGCGGCAAAGCCGATCATCTCGCGCAGCAGATCGGCGTCCGGGGTCTTCTCCACAAACGCGCAGGTTCATCATCTCGGCGGTCATCGGTGGTCTCTCCAGAAAGGTTGGCTTCGACAACCAGACCCTACCGGAAAGCGGCGATGACCACCGCGCTATCCAACTACACCACGTCCCGGGACGTCATCTTGAGCCCACTTTCGTCGATAAAGATCAGGCGGCTCGGATCGAGATCGAGTTGGCCATCGAACCAGGCGCGGCGACACGTCAGGATGTCGGGGCGGTCCTGCTCCAGTGCATGCGCGGACTTTTATGGGATGGCCCGCCCCTCCCGCCAGTACCGAGTTATGGTGCCGGTGTGTTTGAGAGGAAGGAGCGAACCGATGACCATCGTGACTCTTGGAATTGACCTGGGCAAGAACCTGAACAGCATTGTTGGCCTTGATGTGGAGGGACGGGTCGTCCTGCGCCGCCGCGTGAGAAGGGCGACCCTGGCCGAACTTGCAGGCAAGCTCGCACCCTGCACGATTGCTATGGAGGCGTGCTGCGGAGCGCATCACGTCGGCCGTCTCTTCGCTGCGAGGGGACATGAGGTCCGACTGATGTCGCCGGAGTATGTCCGCCCCTACGTCCGTGCACAAAAGAACGACGACAATGATGCGGCGGGCATCGCCGAGGCGGCTACGCGGCCGACCATGCGCCTCGTCGAGTTGAAGAGCCAGGAACGGCTCGACCTGCAGACCCTGCACCGCGCGCGCTCGCGCCTGATTGCGGTTCGGAAGGCGCTCCTAAACCAGCTCCGGGCGATCCTGCTCGAACGGGGATACGTCTTCCGCCAAGGGCGCAAGGTTCTCGAACCGGAAATCGATCCGTTCCTCGCCGAGCCGCCTTCGGACCTTTCGACCCGCATCCTGACGCTCATCGGGGACATGCGAGCCGAGTGGCGATCCCTTGATGAGCGGATCAATTCTTTGAACGACGACCTGACCGAGCATGCACGTGCCGACGAGGCGGCGAGCCGGCTGACCTCGATACCCGGCATCGGCATCCTTGGCGCAACCGCGCTGGTTGCAGCCATCGGAGACGGTGAGGCGTTCCGTCGGGCACGCGACATACCAGCCTGGCTCGGCCTCGTTCCGAAGCAGATGACGACCGGTGGTAAGCCACGGCTGCTCAGCATCACCAAGCGTGGAAACACCTATCTGCGCATGCTGCTGATCCACGGGGCGCGTGCGGCACTGCCGAGCCTCTCCAAACAAGCGACACCCTTGGGCTCGTGGCTTCGAGGTCTTCTGTCACGAGCGCACCGCAACGTGGTCATTGTCGCGCTCGCGGCTAAGCTCGCTCGCATAGCGTGGGCAACGCTGCGGCATGGTGTAGGCTTCGAGCCGGAAAAGGGCACGGTGATGACCGCCTGAGCGGAGCTGTACAGTCGAAAAGATCGGCCCCGGATCGCCGGAGCCATGTGAGGTTGGCGGAAGGAGGCTGATGGCCGGAAGGGTCGAACACCCGCGTCCCTGGAAGCCTGGTTCAAAAAACGGCGCTATGACGCCGGGACTTTTATGAGGACCAGGACGCGCGGATCTCCATCATGGCGAGGGCAGCAATGCCACTACGCCGGATACGTTAGTGCACGACCAAACAAAGCCTGAAGCAACCCACTTGCCAACGGGGCGGGCCATACGTTTTTGTATGTGATGCCGCGCTTTGCGAAGAACATGTGGATCGTCGTCACGCTGGCTTTGACCCCGCGCTCGGCCGCAAGATGCTCAACGATTTCGGCAAGCGTGAGGTCTCGTTCACCAGTATCCACCGGTGCAAGAATGAACGTCTCATGCGCGTCCAGTTGCGAAACTCCCGGCTTTCCCTGCCGGCCAGGCTTCAGCTGCCGTTCAAACGCCATGCGCGATACTAGTGGTTTGTTTCCAACATTTGCATCCCATTTGTATCAGGCCGAGAGCAAATGTTGGAAACAGAAAAACCACTAGCAAGTTTATGATTCTAGTGGAATTTTCAAATTTGACATTCGATCTCGGGGACGACATGAAGCGCGGGTATCGAATGTCAAATTCATTCCACTAGGCTCCGGATGTCGAGATTCCGATCAAAAACCGCCGCGCCGCTTCCCGGGTCGAAAAACCCGCGCCTATCGCTTCGACCACACACTTCCGCAAATCCAGGCTGTAGGCTCGCGCCATCCCGCTGCTCCTTCCGCAAATCACTTCGATCAGGGAATCACAACAAGACAATCAACGCAAACCAACAACTCCGTTTAAGGCAAAACGGCTTGTCTTATGACTTTCGTTGCCAGACAGGCGAGAAGTGACCCGCTGGGAGAGGGTAGCCGCCCTCCCTCAGCGGCGAGGGTCGGATCGGTGAAACGCTGACCGTTCAACGGGTCGAGCTAGAGTGTGGTCGCCCTCGTCTTTCCCTTGAGGCCTGAATGGACACCCGCAGCTCGGCTGCGGACGACAAGCACAGGACAAGCGAAAGATGATCAACGATACCATCGGCGTCGACATCTCGAAGGCCATCTCGATGCCTATCGCATGAGCGATGGCAAAAGCCGCCGCTTCACGAACGACAAGGCCGGCCATCAGACCTTCCTGGTCTGGCTGGGCCAACCCGGCGTCCGTCCCGATACCCGCATCGTCTACGAGTCGACCGGCCCCTATCACCGGACCTTTGAGCGCAGGCTGGCAGATGCCGGCCTCGCGCTGGTCAATGTCAATCCGCGTCAGGCCAGGCGATTTGCGGAAACCACCGGCAGGCTCGCCAAGACAGATCGGCTCGATGCGGCCATGCTGGCGAGGATGGGCGCGCTGCTGAACTCGGAGGCGCGGCCGGTGCGCAGTCCGACCCTCAACGACCTCAAGGACCTGCACATGGCTCGCGAGGCGCTGGTAAAGAACCGCACGGCAGCGAAGAACAGGGCAAAGAACCTGACCCTGCC
>SCRB01000256.1 GCA_004299545.1 Rhizobiaceae bacterium | reverse complement strand
AAGATGTCCTTGTGGTAGGGGCTTTCGGGATCGACCCAGAATTCGAGCATGCCGCGCGGCGCATGAAGCGCACCGGGCGCCTTGCCGTCGCGCTGCAATTCGCGGATGTCGCGGATATCGACAAGAAGCACGTCGTCGCCTTTGGCGAGCGTGGCGGCTTCTTCCGGTGAAACGGCCTGGATTGCCGCATTCGCTTCCGCCAGAAGCGCTTTGTAGCCCTTTTTCATAACATACTCTCCACGCGTTCCCTTGATTGCAGATATTCCACCATGTCGGCCCCGGCGGCGCAATCCCGCGCAACCAGGGAGCAAAGCAGGGTCATTCCGGAAAACTGTTGCAGGAAAAGCGCATGTTCGGGCGTTATGCGCCCCTGGCGGCATCGTTAACAAAAAATGATCAACTTCCTCGTGATTTGCAGCTAAGGCGCTGGACAGCTTAACGTCCTCGCAAGGATTCGCTATTCTAGTGATGGGTATCCGCCACCGGCGGCGGGAGATATGATTGCGCCCGGACGAATTGCAAAGCGCCCGGATATCCTCCAAGGCTCTTTGGAAGGCGCGGTCGTCGAGGCAACACGGGCCATAACGGGTAAAGAATGACATTGCGTATCGGGAAATCGGCGGTGCTGCCGCTCGTTTCGCTTGCAGCAGTTCTGGCGCTGGGCGTACCGCATGCCGGCGCGGAGAACATCTTCGATGCGCTTTTCGGCCACAACCGTTTTCCTGCGCCTCCGCCGCCGCCGAACGGATCCCGGCCGCTCCCCGGAAGCAATGCTGCCCGGCCGGCATCGCTGCCGAAGGTGGCCCCGCCGACCTATCGCGACTATCATGCCGACCCGCTGGTCAAGGTCGATTTCAGCCCGGTCATCGCTGCGACCTATCCGGGCGGCGAGATGACGCTCGAGAGCGGCGGCTTCGAGAATGCCCGTCAGGATCTTCAGGGTTTCGGCCTGATGGCGGACAAGCAGGTGGCGAAGGCCGTTGCCGATTATTACAGCAAGCATCCGGATTTCATCTGGGTGAGCGGGTTGACGCCGAACGGCCGAGCCGATCAGGTGATGAAAATCCTGGGAGACGCAGCGAGCTACGGGCTTAACCCCGTTGATTATGCCGTTTCCCCGCCCCCGGCGGAAACGTCCGCCGGCGATCCGGCGGTCCGTATGAAAGACCTGATCCGCTTCGAGATGCAGCTGTCGGCGCGGGTGTTGCGTTATGTCAGCGACGCTTCGAACGGACGCATCGATCCGGACCGCCTTTCCGACTATTTCGACCTGCCGCAAAAGCGGATCGACATGGTCGATGTACTGACCAAATTTGCCGCCAGCGATGACGCCGGCGCGTACCTTCTTTCCTTCCACCCGCAGAGCAAGCAGTATCAGGCCCTGCGCGATGAACTCGCGAAGCTGCGCCAAAGCCCGGAGGCCGAGGTTTCCGTGGACCCGAAGACCGTGGTGAAGCCCGGCGAAAGCAATCCGGAGTTCCCGAAAGTCCTGGAACTGATAGGCGACAAGGCCGACGGTGCCTATAACGCGGAATATGGCGCGCTTCTTTCGAGTCATTCAGGCGACGTTCTCTATTCGGATGATCTGGTCCCGGCGATCAAGGCCGCACAGAAGGCGCATGGCCTGTCGCCCGACGGCGTTATAGGGCCGCGGACGATCCAGGCTTTTCAGGGTGTCTCGAAGGCGGATCGCATCCAGAAGGTGCTTGTGGCGCTGGAATCGATGCGCTGGCTGCCGCGCAAGCTCGGCGATACCTATGTCTTCATCAACCAACCGGCTTTCCGCGTCACCTACACCAAGGATGGTGTCGACCAGTTGAATATGGAAGCGGTCGTCGGCCGGCCGACGAACCAGACGACGTTTTTCTACGACAAGATACAGGAAGTCACGTACAACCCTTACTGGGGCGTGCCGCGTTCGATCATCGTCAACGAAATGCTGCCGCGCCGCATCAGGGACCCCGGTTATCTCGACCGGTCCGGCTATGAAGTCACGGACGAGAAGGGGCACCGCATCCCTTCGGCCTCGATCGACTGGGCGCGGTACGGTACCAACATTCCCTTTAATGTACGGCAGGAGCCGAGCGAGAAGAATGCGCTTGGCGTCCTGAAGATATTGTTCCCGAACAAGCACGCCATCTACATGCACGACACGCCGGAGAAATATCTCTTCAAGCGCGATGTTCGCGCTTTCAGCCATGGCTGCGTGAGATTGCAGGAACCGCGCAAGATGGCGGCTGCGGTCCTTGACACGACGGTTGCCCATATCGACGAGAAACTGAAGGAAGGGCATTCCTCCGAGAAGGTGCCCGTCCACATCCCCGTCTATGTCGCCTATTTCACCGCTTGGCC
>SCRB01000255.1 GCA_004299545.1 Rhizobiaceae bacterium | reverse complement strand
GTGAGAGCGGCGGGTCGGGCGACGGTTTTCTTGTCGCTGCTGCCCGTGTTGCCTTCGGCGAGCGTAATCAGCATCGGATCGCCCGGAAGATCGACGATGGTCGGCACATAGACCGACGCGTCCGCCGGCAGGTCGCCGCCGGTGTCGACGGGTGTCAGGTTCTGGTCCAGGTCACCGCCGCCCCGCCGCTCGTGGAAGATGTAGTAGCCCGCACCCGCGACCGTCACCGCCAGAACAGCCGCCAGCCCCGCCACGAGCCGCCTCAGGCGGGCCTTGTGCCGGCGTTCCAGCGCGGCTTGCCGCCTCCGTCGGAAGATCGGGTCGATGCTGTGCATCAGGGGCCGCTTCTGCGCAGGAACATGGTCCAGCGTACCTGGTCGAGCGTATCCACCTCATGGAAGCGGGCCGCGATATATCCGCGCTCCCAGCAATTCCCGATGCCTCGGATCGTAAAGCGCCGGCGGTCGACGCACATTTCGGTCGCGCCCTTGAGGATGGCGTTGCCGAAGACATCGGTGGCATAAATGTAGACGTAGCGGCTCGCCAGTTCGCTGCGGATTACATCGACGCATCGGTTGGCGCCGATCGTCCACCAGCCGTCCGTCTGGAACTGTCCGTCGACCTCTTCACCGAGCGCGACATTGACGACGTCGAGCGTCTGGTTGCAGACGGTGAATCCGGCCATGGCGCGAGTAGCCGGAAAGACCAGTGCGCACAAAGCCGTCGCGGCGACGATTACCCCAGATCCCGCCGATCGGCGGCGGCGCCTTCCGGCACGCATGGTCCCGGCCCGGCGGGCGGCAGGCGCGGCGGCCGTCTCGAAGCGACGCCAGGTTCCGCCTCCCCCGTTCATTCCTTTCAGCCGCCGCCAAGCTGGAAGTACTTGGCCGTCACGGAAAAATCCGCGCCCGACCGGCGGATCTCGTCGCTTATCTGCGGCAGCACCGCCTGGGCCGGAGCAGGCTGCGGCAGGCTCGCCGCCTCGATGTCGACGGCGCCGGTGATCGCCAGAACGATTTCGGGCATCGGCCTGCCATTCCGGCTGGACACAGAATCGAGCTGGATCCGGGCATTGAATTTGGCCGTGTCGCCGCTGACGATCAGCAGCCTGTCGAGATTGTACGTCATGCCGTCTTGATCGATGAGCAGCAGGCTTGAGCGGAGGCCGCCCCGCGTCCTCAGCACACCGCTGATCGGCGAGCCGTTGGGGACGGATGTTCGATCGAGGGTCAGGGACTGCGTTTCCCTTGCCGGCTTGCCGAAGCCGCGCATGAACCGGGCGACCGCGCATTGTGCCGGCGCGATCAGCCTCACCTGGACATCGGGCTCGCTTCCGAATGCACTCTCGAACGCCTTCATCAACTTCTCGAACGGTTCGGTCGCCGCGCCGAATCCGACGATCCTGATGGGCTTGGCGGTCACGTCGTCCGCGAGTGCGTAGAAACAATCACCACCGGGGAAGGCGCGCAGCCACGCAACCGTCTTTTCGAGCATACCGGACGGGACACCCGGCGTGTCGGGATGGGGGATGTTCATCGCAACGACGGCACCGTCGGCCGGTCCGGCGCCGCCCTTCTGTTGCGATGCGCCCGGAGCCGTCGAGGTGGCGGCAACCGTCCCGGCTGTCACGGCCGTTGCGGCGGCACCCGGCCGGCCCGGCCCGTCGGGCTTGGGCGAGGCTCCTTCCGACGCACTTTGCTGTTTGGCATTGGCGAGCACCAAATCCGACGCGGCGGATGAAACCGAATGCGCAGGCTTCACGGGAAGCGTCTTGTTGGCCTTGGCGGCAGCCGGCCCGGCGGATGGCGTCTTGCCTTCGGACCCAGCGAGGGGCGGTTTCGTCTCGCCCGAAGGTTGCTCGGAAGCCGCCGGCTGCACCCCTGCGTTTGCCGCATCGGCCTCAAGCGGCTTTACAGATGCCGCGTCTTTTTGAGGCGGGACCGGAGAGGCCGTCTTTGACGATGCCGAGGCAATTGCCGCCGGGCTGGGCGCGCCGGAACTAAACTTGCCGGATCCGGTATTGGCTGGGTCGGCCTTGTCGGGTTCGGCTCGGGGTGCCGCCGGTTCAGTGGGCTCCGTTTCAGGCGGCTTTCGTTTGGCCTGCTCCATGAACGTCTTGATGATTTCCGATGCCGGAAGGCCGGAGCCGGGTGCGGCGCTGTCCGGTTTTGGCCCGGCAGGGACGCGCTGCGGCTCGGCGGGTTCCAGTGCCGGCTTGGCCTGCATGGTCGGTTGCGGAAGTGACGTGACCGGTATCCTGTCGGTTGCCGCGGGGGCGGCCGGTCGGGTGGCGGCGGCCTGTTCCCGCGGCCGGGCGCGATCGGGAATGAGCGTCGCCTGCCCTTCATGCGAAACGGGGGGAGGGGGTGCCAAAACCAGATCGAACGTCGCATATGCGCCGACAGCGGCCACGATCGCCAACGCCAGGAAAAGTCCCGCAATTCCCGTGCCGGTCAACCCGCGCCGGCGAATACCGGGCGACATCGCCCTTGCCGGCGCTGGTTTCGGCCGGGACATATAGGCGGGGCGGACATGCTCGACGAAACGAGCCTGATCCTCGCTGCCTCCGGCTTCCCCGCCTGCTGGCAGGTCGCGTCGGCCGAAATCCTTCCAGGGTCTGGCCGCCCGCGCCTCGTCGTCCCAATCCTCTTCGGCATCGTCGGGCTCCAGCACCGGACCCACCTGCGAAGCGCCACGCGACAAGCGGACGATTTCCGCCATGCTGCCGGGCCGGTCGCGCGGATCCGGTTGCAGCATCGCTTCGATGACCGGTCTCATTTCGCCCTCGATGCCGGTGAGATCGGGGACGCTGCGCCGCTTTTCGACCACGTCCACCTGCGAGCCGGTCATGTCGAGCGGACTTCCGCGCAAGGCGGCCGCGAGAATGAGGCCGAGGCTGTAGATGTCGGAGCGTTCGTTGACCTCGCCGCCATGCAGACCGAGTTGCTCGGGCGAGACGTAATTGTATTTGCCGGCAAACCTGCCCCCGATCAAGGTCTCTCCGCCGATATGGGCCGCACGCGCGATGCCGAAATCGATGATCTTGGCGTGTTCGACGCGCCCGCCGGGGAGAATGACATTGTCCGGCGACAAGTCGCGATGGATGGCGCCGGCCCGGTGCACGGCATTCAATCCCGAGGCGAGGCGGTGACAGAGCCGACGCACCTCGTCCTGGGCCATCGGCCCCTGCCGCATGACGTCGAAGAGCGACGGGCCATCGACATATTCCATCGCCAGATACGGCCGCCCGATCGCGGGATCGACGGTGAAGACGTGATAGCGCACGATGGCCTCGTGCGAGAGATGGTTGAGGATCGAGGCTTCCTTGCGGAAGAGCGAAAGGATGGTCGGATCGCGCGCGAATTCGGGCAGCACGATCTTGATCGCGACGAGATCGCCGGTCTGGATATTGTGGCCGCGATAGACCTCGCCCATGCCGCCGGAGGCGATACGCTCGTCGAGTTCATAGATACCGCTGAGTTGTGTCCCGACGCCCGTCTCCGTTCGGCCCGGAAGGATGCGGGTCCTGTCGTCCATGCTCATGGCGCACCGCGTCCAGCCGCTATCGCGCCTGCTTCGGAGAGGATCGGCTGCGACTGGCCGCAAACGCGCACGAGCACGATCGTGACATTGTCCGTCGCGCCGCGGCTCAGCACCGTCTCGAGCAGTTTGGCGCAGACGGTCTCGGGCGGATGGCGCGCCACCGCTTCCTGGATTTCGGCCTCCTCGACATGAGCGGTCAGGCCGTCGGTGCTGAGGATGAAGATATCGCCGGGCACCGTGCGTCCCTGATGGAAGTCGACCACGATCTCCTCCCCCACTCCGACGGCGCGGGTGATGACGTTGCGACGTGGCCAGTTCCGCGCCTCGGAAGGGCTTATCATCCCTTTGTCCAGCAATTCCTGCACTTCGGTGTGATCGCGCGAGATCTGTGCAATCCCTCCGTCGCGCACCATGTAGACGCGGCTGTCGCCCGACCAGAAACAGGCAAAACTGCCGTTCATGGCGAGCAATGCCGCAACCGTCGAGCCGATGGTGATGCCCCGCGCCCTGGCCATGTCCCGTATGGCTTCATGCGCCCGCGCCAGACGGTCTTCGAAGCGGGCAAGCAGTTCCTGCTCCGAGCGCGCGACGCCGATCGTGGCCAGATGCTCGACGATGGTCGCGGAGGCCACTTCCCCGGCGTCGTGGCCACCCATTCCATCGGCGACGAGCCACAATCCGCCGCCGGGATCCATGAGAAAGCTGTCCTCGTTGAGCAGGCGGACACAGCCCCTGTGGCTGATGCCAAAGCTCTCGAAGGGAAGGGTGGCATCGTTCACGTTGCCTCCTGACGCCATCGGCACAGGCAAACCGCGTTTTGCTCACATGCGGCATACTGCCATAACCTCCGCCAATAGACCATATGCGCGGCGGCTCTGCCGCGCACTGCCGGCGGACGGATCAAAAGCCGGACGGACAGCTGAATTCGGACAGTGCCGGCAGGAGGAACGGATCGGGGCGGGGGTCCGTCCGTATGGTGAAGGAGGCGTCGCGGCCACCGATGACGAAGCGGGCATCGACACCGTCGCCGTTCGGGGTGAGGGTACCGGCCTGCAGCAGGCGGCGGAACGCCCATCGGCCCTGGAATCCGAGTACGGACTGTCGTCCCGGCATGGAAGGAGTGAAGCTGAGATTGGCGGATGGAGAACCGTTTCCCGGCCACTTCACGGTGCTCGCCGAACTGCCGCTCTGGTAGCTCGTCACGATCTGCCCGTCGATGCTGAGCAATGCCATGTCGGCATCGGCATTGAGGGATGCCGGTGCGATGGTGATCCGGATCGCGGGCATGGTTTCACCCTGGCGGAAGAAGGCATCGCGGATTTCCGCCGCCATCCGGAATTGTCGCAAGGTGGTTTCCGACAAGCCGCGCCCGCGCCGAGTCCCTCGACGCCACTCCCAGTCCTGACTGCTCATATCGACCAAAGGCGCGAGGTTTCGGGCGAAATATCCGTCGATGATGCCGCCCGGCGCGAAGAGACGCGCGAAATCCTTTAGGGACACCTCGTTGGAGGTACCCGCCGTAAACGGATAGCGATCGTCGAGCATCTGGCGGCACGGCATCGTCACCAGCCGTGCCAGCGTCGCGTTCAACGTATCGAGGGATGTTTCCGCGGCATTCCCCTCGAACTGGTCGGCTGCCGCGAGGACAAGGTTTGCCAGCACCTTGGGCAGGCGCGTCGCGTTGAGGCGAAGTGACTGCAGCTTAAGCGGCAGGCTGGCATCGGCCTGCCTGCCCTCTTCCGTACCGGCCGCTTCGGCGCGCAGGCTCTGATATATATCGTGGAAATTCCGGATGAGGGCGTCGATCGGCCGTTCTCCGGGCCGCCCGTTCATCAGCAGCCGGAACGGACGGAACCGGGCGTCGATGGCGGCGCCGGGAAGGACGTCTCCCGACGCGGCAGGTGCCGCGCCTGCGCGGCTTTGCGATTTGCGCGCCGAAAGGGTGATCCCGATCCGCGCCAGGCCGCTTTCCAGTTCCCTGTTCGAAATGTCGTCAGGCGTTCCCGGCTCCGTATTGCCTGCCGAACCGGAGGTATCGGGATCGTCCCCGCCGGCGAGCGTGGTCGCGTCGGCTATCGCCTGGAAAAGCTGTCTGATCGGCGAACCAGTGGATGACGCCGCCGCAAGCGACGGGTATTGCGGCTTGCCGGACGCGAGCGGCTGGAATCTCAATCTGGCAAGCGCCTGGTTCCAGGCGGCGGAGAAGTCAGCCGCATAACGATCGAGAAGATCGGAGCCAAGTCCCGTCAGATCCGCGTTCGCATCCAAATCCCCGCCGCCCTCTCCAAACATCCATCGGTCGTCGGAGAGCGATTGCGCCACTTTGGCAAGTTTTGGCAGGTAGTGCCGATTGAAGCCGTCATGCGTGTAAAGGCCCGGAACGGTGATCTGGCCGATGTCGGCGCCATCCACGGCGGCGAACACGCGTTCTCCCTGCGGCCCCGCCTGCATGCCGAATGAAAACGGAGGGATTGGCTCACTCCCGAGTCCCGCCTGGAGGATCGCCTGGGCGCGATCGGCAAGCGACAGCCGGCCGAGCGAATGACGAGCGGCCGCGACAAGCGCCGCATCGGGCTGGTAAAGGGGATCACGGGCCTCGTCGAGCGCGAGCATCGCGCGCACATGCGCTTCACGTTCCAGCCGTCCCTGGCGATTATCCGGTCCGGAAAACCGGTTCCGCTTCCAGTCATTCGTGAGCCAGGACAAGATCAGGCCGTTGTCGGTTTTCGGAGCCGCGCCGGCAAGCATGAGATAGACTTTCAACGGCTCGTAGAGGCGGATCGGATCGCCCAGTTCCTTGCGGATCACATCTTCGAGCTGGAGCAGGAGGCGCGGCCGAAGCATGCGTTCCAGCCCCTGCCGATAGGCCTCTTCCGATGCCGACAGGAGGGCGTCGCGCTGGCCGAGGCCCAGGCCGGCCTGCCAGGGTACCGGCGCCCCACGGCTCGCATAACCCACGGGAAGGTCCCGCAGCATTTCGAGCGGCAAGGCGACGTTCTCCAGGTCGGGCTTGTCAACCGGCTTCGACAGGAGGGGCGCGGCCGCTACGCGGTAGCGATCGAGCGCTAGCCTCGTCGCCCCGATCATTCGTCCGTTGACCCGGAAGCCGAGCCCGATCGCGCCGATCATGCCGACGAGGACGATGCCGGCGATCCCGATGAAGGCGATGCGGCCGATTGCGGCACGCCGTTCCGCCGCCCGGTCATAGGAAATCAGCGTTACCTCGGGGAAGATCACGCGTGCGAGCAGGTCGTGAAGGAAAAAGCTCTTGCCGATACCCGACATGCGGTCCGCGGTGCCGACGCCGAAGTCCCGGCCGACGGTACCCAGAAACTGATCGATCGGTGTGCCTTCCTGCGTGCCGGACGAAAGGTAGAAGCCGCGCAGCTTCGCCGGACGCTGCCTGTCGGGAGTGTCGAATATGGCCGCGACATAATCGCCGACACGCTCCCCGAGCAGGCCGAATTGCGCGGGGAAGCCGAAGATCGCCCGTCGGGCCGAGGGGTCTGCCTCTTCCTCGATGCGGTCGGCCGTTTCTGCCGAGAGCCGCGCGGCAAGCGCCTTGAAACCGTCGATCACATTGCCGCGCAGGTCACCGGCAGAGGGCATCGGATCGAAGGTCGTTCCCCACACCATTTGCCGCCGCGCCTCGTCGAAATCGGCGAAATATTCCCGGAATCCCGCGATGAGGTCCGCCTTTGTGAAAAGCACGTAGACAGGACAATCGATCCGCAGCGCATCGTCGATCTCGTCCAGCCGCTTGCTGATCGCTGCCGCGTGCGCCCCCAGTTCGTTTCCATCCAGCGTCATCAGGTCCGAGAGGCTGACGGCGAGGATCGCGCCGTTGACGGGGCGCCGTGGGCGATATCGCTTCAGGATTGCCAGAAAGGCGAGCCAGCTTTTCCTGTCGGCCCTGGCATCGGAGTCCTGTGTCGTGTAGCGGCCCGCCGTGTCGATCAACACGGCTTCGCCGGTGAACCACCAGTCGCAGTTGCGGGTGCCGCCGACTCCGCCGACGGCCTCCGCTTCCCCTCCGGTCGCCAGCAGGAAGCGCAGTCCCGAATTCACGAGGGCCGTTGTCTTGCCGGCGCCGGGCGGACCGATGACTACGTACCATGGCAGCTCGTAGAGGAAATTGCGGCCGGCCCCGCGCTGCTTCAGTGTCGCCACCACCTCGCGCATGCGCGCCTCGAGCAACTCGGCATCGCTGCCGTCGGCCTCGGATGGCGCCATCGCCTGCTCGATCTTTTTTTGGGCTCGGCGTGCCCGCCGTTCGTGCAGGACGGCGCGGCTTATGGCGAGGACGACCGCTCCGGCAATGACGGCCGCCCGTATCCATTCGGAGGCGAAGGGGCGTGCGTCGCCGTAGCGGATCATCGGGCCGGTGAACCAGATAGCGAGGCCAAAACCGGTCAGCACGGCAATGGCGGCAAGGCGCGACAGCCATGTCAGCACCGATCCGATAGCGGCGGCGCTCACGGCATCCGTTCCCGGCGGATCAGTATATCGATCCGGCGATTGCGCGCGCGGCCTTCCGCGGTTTTGTTGTTGACGATGGAATCCTGCCCACCCCTTCCCTCGATCCGCAACCGTGCCGGGTCGCCGATCTGCCGGATCAGCATGTCCTTTACCGCTTTGGCGCGGGCGAGGGAAAGATCGTAGCTCGACCGGAAGGCGCTGGTCATTCCCGGCTTCCGGCTGTCGGCATAGCCGACGATGGTGATCGGGCCTGCCTCCTTGTCGAGCACGCCGACAAGACTTCTGGCGAGGAGCCCGAATGCCGGCTTGATCCGCGCGGTGCCGGGATCGAAAAGCGTGTCATCGCCCAGTTCGAGCACGACGAAATCGCCTTTCGTCCCCACGTCGAGCGTTCCGTTCGCGAGCGCGGCATGCAGGTCGTTTCGGATACGGTCCAGTTGGGCATCGCGCGGCGGCGGAGAAGCCTTCGCGGCCGGCACGGGCCGGGCTGCGGCGACCACCGTAGTGCGATGGAGGATCGCCGGGCCGGGCGGGTTGACTTTCGCGAGTTCCTCGACAGCGACATTGGCACGCTCGGCGATCACCCCCCGGGCGGCCAGGAAAAATCCGGCCAGAAGCGCCGGAACGGCGGCTGCGACCGCCCAGAGCGGAACACGGCGGCCCCGCCGCGGCATCGTCGCGCCCAGCCCTTCCCAACGCGGTGAGATCTGCCTTGCCGGCCGCGGCCTGAAATGGCGCAGGGTTTCGTAGACATCGCGGCGGACGCGATCGCGTGCAGCTCTTCCATCCGGCCGGGAGCGGTATTGTCCCTGAAAACCGAGCGCGAGACACGCATGGATAAGTTCCACGAGATCGCAATGCGCCTTAGGACTGGCGAGCACGGCGTTCAGCGCTTCGTAAAAGCCCGTTCCCGCCGTCTCGCCGCGGAAGAACCGCGCCAGCATGCCGTCGTCGAGCCAGGTCGCACGATCGATGCCCGGCAGGTTGCCGACAATGTCGTCGGCAGTCTCGCAAAGCAGGTATTTGGCGATACGGGCATCGTCGGTGTCCGCGCCGCTTTCCGTCATTTTGCGGTCCGTCACGGCGAACGCCTCACCCAGATGCCGCTGCAGATCGGCCAGCGTTCCTCGCGGGGCAATCACCGCGAGGTCGCCGAGGAAGAGCAGCAGGGGAGCGGCGGCACAGAGCAACGGGTTAGCGGCTTCCAGGGAAATCCGGCCGAACCTGCCGAATTGGACATCCGTTTCGGCGGAAGCCGGTGAACCGGCTGACGGTTCCCCTGATATGATCACGGCGTCCGGCGCACCCGACGGATCGTCGGCCAGGGCGGGCGCGAAGACCGTACCCTCCGCCTCGCTGATCCGGGTCGAGTCCTCCTGCCGGGCCTGCGCATCGCCGGAAGTCCCGTAATGGGCCGCACCGTCCGGGCCGTGGGATTTCTTCCCCGCGGTCATTTCGATGCTTCTGATGCCGACATGATGCCGTATCGCGCCATCGACCCCCGTTTCCCGCTCTCGCGACGCAAAAAGCCGGTCTCTAGAGGACTGCAACCACGGCCAATATACAAGCGACAGCCGATATGCGCCAATAGCGCGCTACCGTTCCCTGGAGGCGTCGGCGTAGGCTTCGCTGAAATAGGCGAGGAACACGTCGAGCATGCCGTTTTCGTGGACCTCCTCGCGAGCGGACCAAGCCGCCAGAAGGGCATCCCAGGCGCGCGCCTTCTTCGACATGAAGGTGGAGGGTGCCAGCTTGTTCTCGATCGTATGGGGCGAAATATCCTCGAGCAGCCGCGCCAGCGCCGTCTGCATGGCAGCATAGGTTGCGATTTCATGCGTCTTGAGATCGTGGAACGCATCCTCCACGCTGCGCGCCGCGTCCATATAGCCGGGCCTGCGCCGCGAAAACATGATCTCCAGCGCCTCCTCCGGCGAAGGCACGAATTTGAGCGGGTTGTTGTCGGCCCCGCCGATCATCGTGCGATGGGGGTTTTTGACCATGCTCTTCGCCGCGGCGCGCGCCCTCAACAAGGCCGGCAACCCTTCCGCCAGCAAGCGCAATATGGTGCCGATTTCCGATGCCACGTCCCGTGCATCACGCGCGAACAGGATTTCCGGCGCGATGCCGGCCGCATCGGCGATGGCGCGTAGGAGACCGTCGGCCGGACGACCGGCCGGCAACGCCTGCGGAGGTCCAGACGACATGACCGGCCGTGAAGGCGCGCCGCGGGCACTTTCCCGCTCCGATTGCCGTGCGTGGAGGCGGGGAGGGGCGAGAAACGGATC
>SCRB01000254.1 GCA_004299545.1 Rhizobiaceae bacterium | reverse complement strand
AAGGTCCAGCGAACGCGCCAGCGGGACGACGTAGTTCTCGATGGACCTTGAGATCCCGCAGAATTGCTATCGCGAGGTTGCGCGCGCCAGCTTCCCGGCGCGTGATGCCTTTGCCCAGGCGCAGGCGCAGCGCGGTTTGGACGAACAGGAGCTGCGGATCGCGCTCGAACACGAGTTCAATCCGGGGGCGTAAGCGATGGCGGTAGCAACGCGCCCTCAGCGACTGTCCACCTCCGTTGCCGATGCGCTGCGCGAGGAGATTCTCAAGGGAATCATCACGCCCGGTTGCTGGCTGCGCCAAGAGGAACTGGCCGAGCGCTTCGGCGTGAGCCGGATGCCGATCCGCCAGGCCATGCGCCAACTAGCCGCCGAGGGTTTGGTGGACCTCGACCGCCAGTGGGGCGGACAAGTCACGCAACTCGCGGTGGAAGAGATTGAGGAGCTCTTCGAGATGCGCGCTCTGCTGGAAGGGGCCGCTGTGGCCCAGGCCGTTCGGCTCGTCACGTCCGGCGACGTCTCGCGCATGAAGAGCGAGTTGGACTTGATGCGCGCTTCCACCGATACCGATGCGTTTCTGCAGCACAACGCACGCTTTCACGGCGTCTTGCTCGAGATCTCGGGGCGCAAGCACATGCGCTACGCCGTCGACCGTATCCGCGTGAACGTCGAACGCTACCTTCGCGTCTACATCTGGCTCATCGGACAGTTGGCGCAACGCAACGACGATCACCGGGAGATCCTCGACGCCGTCACCGCGCGCGACGCGGCCAAGGCTCGCAAATTGACGGAACGGCACATCCGGCAGACCGGAGAACTGGTGGCCAAGGCGCTCCGCCACGCGCAAGGCCACGTTATGCACGCACTCTAACGGGAGGTCCAGGCACATGCTCGAAGTCTTCAACCCCCCCAACCTCATGCAGCCCTTCGGCGCCTTCTCCAACGCGGCGCTCGCGCCGGCGGGGAGACTGCTCTTCATCTCCGGTCAGGTGGCAACGGATCCCGAGGGCCGCATCGTCGGCGAGAACGACATCGCTGCGCAGACGCGTCAGGCGCTCTCGAATATCGACACGCTGTTGCGGAAAGCCGGCGCTGGATTCGAAGACGTCGTGTCGGTCACCGTCTTCCTGAAAGACATGCAGCATCTCGACGCCGTGCACGAAGTCAGACGCGAGTTCTTCAAGCCGCCCTATCCGGCCAGCACCCTCGTCCAGATCGTGTCGCTGGTCGACCCGCGCATGCTGATCGAGATCAACGCCGTCGCCGTCGTTCCTGTCACGTAGCGCAGGAGTCGGGAGAGTCTGCATGCACCAACTGGCGTCGATGCCCGCGGAGCTGCTAGACGGGGTCGTGTGGGGCCTGATCTTCGCGCTGGTAGCGCTGGGCCTCAATCTCATCTTCGGGCTCGTGCGCGTGATCAACATGGCGCACGGCTCCCTCTACATGGTGGGCGCCATGGTGGGGTGGTACCTCGCGCGCCTGAGCCACAGCTTTTGGCTCGCGCTGCTGGCCGCGCCGCTGGTGGTTGGCCTGCTGGGGATATGCTTGGAGTGGCTGGTGCTGCGCCGCACCTATCGCCGTGACGTGGTCGTGGGCGTCCTGGCCACCGCAGGTCTGCTCTTGGTGATCGACAATGCGTCGCTCGCAATCTTCGGCGGCGTACCCGAGTCGATCGCGTCGCCGATTGCGGGTTCGATCAGCGTGGCGGGAACGCACTATCCCCTCTACCGCATCGCCGTTGCGGGGATCGCGCTCCTCTCCGTCGTTCTGCTGCGGCTCTTCTTGCAGAGAACCGGGCTTGGACTGTGGATGCGCGCCGTGCCGCAAGCGCCCGAGCTCGCGCTGGCGGTAGGCGTGCCGATCTCGAGAGTCAATGCGCTCACCGTTGGTCTTGGAGCGTACTTTGCCGGCCTAGCAGGCGTGCTCGCCGCGCCGATCGTCGCGGTCTACTACCAAATGGGTCTGGACATCCTGGCGCCCGCGTTCATCGTGGTAGTGGCCGGAGGCATGGGGAGTCTGGGCGGCACGCTCGTCGCGGCGCTGATCCTGGGGCTCAGCCGCGGTGTCCTGGCGGCATTCGTTGCACCCTCCGCGGCGGAGATGCTGGCACTGCTGGTCCTCGTTCCGGTCTTGATCTTCAAGCCGGAAGGCTTCTTCGGCGGGGCCTCCTCGCGATGAGGCGCTGGGGCACCCTGCTTGGCCTGGCGGCGGTGGCGGCGCTCTTCGTCGTGCCGCTGGTGGCGAGCAGCTTCTGGACCTATCTGCTCTCCGAAGTCGTGATTTGGGCGTTCGTCGCCGTCAGCTTCACGCTCGTCTATAGCTACGCCAATATCCTCAGCTTTGCACAGGGCTCACTCTTCGGTTTCGCCGCCTACGCCGTGGCGATCCTCAACAACCGCTACGGCTTGCCGCTTGCGTGGGCCGTTCCGTCGGCCGTGGTCGCGACCGTTGCGCTGGGTGCGCTCCTGGGAT
>SCRB01000253.1 GCA_004299545.1 Rhizobiaceae bacterium | reverse complement strand
CGATGCCTTTCTCCCTCAGGCGCTGCACATTGGCGCTGTCGGCCTGATCGGACCCCTGAACCTTATAGCCGAGATTGGCGAGCACCTCTGCAATACCGCTCATGCCGATGCCGCCGATGCCGATGAAATGCACCAGTCCGATCGTTTCGGGCATCTTCATGGGGTCATGTCCTTCCTGAAATCGGCCGCCGTACGTCCCGCGGCAATAGCCTCTGCCAGGTCGGCAAGCAACTGCGCCGCATTCGGCCTGCCGGCCGATTTCGCCGCGGCCGCCATCGCGGAGAGTCGTTTCGGCTCCTCCATCGCAGCACTGATCAGGCCCGCGAGCCATGGAACCGAAAGCGTTTCCTGCCGGTGGACCTCGGCGCCGCCGGCCGCCGCCAGCGCCGCCGCGTTCGCAGCCTGGTCGTGATCGAGCGCATGCGGATAGGGAACGAGGAAGGCCGGCCGGCCGATCACCGCGATCTCCGAAACCGTCGAGGCGCCTGAACGGGAAAGGACGAGTTGGGCCGCCGCCATCCGTTCGGCCATGTCGGAAAAGAAAGGCGATATTTCCGCCTTTACGCCCATTTGCTCATAACAGGCGCGAACGGATGTCTCGTCCTTCGCGCGTGCCTGTTGCGTGACGAGGAGGCGCCGCTTCTTCGCCTCCGGCAAGGCGGCGATGGCGGGCGGAACGGCTTCGGAAAAGAACTGCGCACCCTGGCTGCCGCCGAAGACGAGCAGATGAAACGGTTGGTCCGCTGCCGGTGGCGTATAGGGTGCCGCCAAAGCCGCGATCACGGCGGGGCGCACCGGGTTGCCCGTTACCACGATTTTCTTCCCCGCCGCGCCTTCCGCCTGCTGCAAGAACCCGCCGGCGATTGCCGTCACGCGTTCCGCAAGCGCCCGGTTCGCCCTGCCCATGACGGCGTTCTGTTCGTGGATGAGTGTCGGCAGCCCGCGCCGCGTCGCGGCATAAAGCGGCGGCAGGGTGGGATAGCCGCCGAAACCGATGACCGCCTTCGGCTTCAGCCGCTGCAACAGCGCCGACGCCTGCCGGAAGCCCTTCCACAGGGTCAGCCCGGCGCTCGCAAGGACGAGCGGGTTGCGCGAGCCGAAGGTCGCCGACGCGACCGGGTGAATGCCGTCGGCGGGAAAGTGCGAAGCATAGCGTTCCGCCCTTTCATCTGTCGCCAGATGCACAGCCCAGCCGCGTGCCTTCAGTTCGTGCGCAAGCGCCTCGGCCGGGAAGAGATGCCCGCCCGTTCCCCCCGCGGAAAGCAGGATGACCCCCTTGTCCATCTATTCCGCCGGCAGCGGCCGCGTGCTCGCGGTGAAGCCATGCTGCGTCCGCTTGAGTGGCCGCTTGCGCGTCAGCGCCAGCACCATGCCCATGCCGATCGCCATCGCGACGAGCGAAGAGCCGCCATAGGAGATGAAGGGAAGCGTCATGCCTTTCGCCGGCATCAGTTGCAGATTCACGCCCATATTGATGATCGACTGGAGGCCGAACTCCGTCACCAGCCCGGCAATCGCGTAGCGGGTGAAAGCGTCATGCTCCTTGAGGGCGATGTTGAGACCGCGCAGGACGACGAAGGCAAAGACGACCATGATCGCCATGCAGAAGATGAGGCCGAATTCCTCGCCCGCCACCGCGAAAACGAAATCGGTGTGGCTGTCGGGTAGGATGCGCTTGATCGTGCCCTCGCCCGGCCCCTGCCCGAACCAGCCGCCCCGGATCAACGCTTCGCGGCCCATATCGACCTGGAACGTATCGCCTTGACCGGTGGTGAAGCGGTCGATGCGCGTTGCGACGTGGGGAAACACGTTGTAGGCCGCAATGGCGCCGCCGACGCCGAAGACACCGAGCGCGCCGATCCAGACCCAGGGCAGCCCCGCCATGAAGAACATGATGCCCCAGGTCATGAGCGTCAGGCTGCTCTGGCCGAGATCGGGCTGGGCGACGAGGAGCGCCAGAACGACGCCGAGCAGGATGATAGCGAAGAGATTGCCCGGAATGTCCGGCCGCCGCGCTTGTTCGGCGAAAAGCCAAGCGCACACGATGACGAAGGCCGGCTTCATGAATTCGGATGGCTGGATCGAAACGCCGGCAATCGTGACCCAGCGCCGCGCGCCCTTGACCTCGATGCCGAAATAAAGCGCAGCCAGCATCAGGACCAGCGAGCCGATGAGCATGAGGAAGGCGAGGCGGCGGACCTGCCTGTCGTCGAGGAAGGAAACAAGGACGAGGGCGCCCAGGGCGGGAAGCATGAACAGGATCTGGCGCATGACGAAATGATAGGGTTCGAGCCCGATCCGTTCCGCCACCGCCGGGCTCGCGGCGAAGGAGAGCACAACGCCGAGCATCATGAGCGTGAGGAACGCGGCGAGAAACCACCTGTCGATCGTCCACCACCAATTGGCCACGGGCCCACGGTCAAGCCGGCTTACCATCAGCGTACCTCCCCGATCATCTCGACGTCTTCGAGTCCCGCCACCGCCGCGCGGAAGGCGTCGCCCCTTACCTCAAAATTCTTGAACTGGTC
>SCRB01000252.1 GCA_004299545.1 Rhizobiaceae bacterium | reverse complement strand
GCTTTGCACGCGCCATGGCGGCACCATCCGTCTGGGAGAGGAAGATCTTTCGACCCGAAAGACCGCCAGGCGGGCGCTGCTCGGCATGGGCTATGTGCCGCAGACGCGCGACATCTTTCGGTCGCTGACGGTGGAGCAGAATCTCGGCACCGGTATCCGTTCCGGCAGCGGTGCCCGCGTCGAGGAAGCCTACGCAATATTCCCCCGCCTGGCCGAGCGCCGCCGCAATCTCGGCGGCCAGCTTTCCGGCGGCGAGCAGCAGATGCTTTCCATCGCCCGCACACTATTGGGGCGGCCGTCGGTGCTTCTGCTCGACGAACCGCTGGAGGGGCTGGCGCCGATCATCTGCGACGAACTGATGGAAACGATCGCGAAACTCTGCTCCTCCCGGGCGATGACGATCATCCTCGTCGAACAGCAGATCGAACGTGCGCTGGCTTTCGGCGAGCACACGCTCATCATCGAAAAAGGCCGCATCGCCTGGGACGGAACAGTAGCCGCGCTGAAGGCCGATCACACGCTCATCGAGACCTATCTCGGCGTCGGCATCCGCTAAGGCAAAGCGCAGCGAAGATTCATTCAGAGGGAGTCTGCCCGGCGAGGCCTGTTGACCTCCGGCATGATGTAAATATAATCGCGCATATGTTCGAATATCGCACGAATCTACGAGATTGATACTGGCGTTTGCGCCGGCGAGCCGCCTTCAAGCGTCGGGGAGGAACCCAAGCCATGATGAGCCAGGAACAGAACGATCTGATCACCCGCACCGGTCCGGCTGATCCTGCGGGCAAACTGATGCGCAAATACTGGCAGCCGGCGGCGCTCGCCGATGAGCTCGATGGCCCGAGGCCGGTCAAGGCGGTGAAGCTTCTGGGCGAGGATTTCGTCCTTTTCCGCGACGAGAACGGCGCCTATGGCCTGCTCGACCGCGCCTGCCCGCATAGGGGGGCCGACCTTGCCTTCGGGCGGCTGGAGAATGGCGGGCTCAGGTGCGCCTTTCACGGCTGGCTTTTCGACAAGGACGGCCAGTGCCTCGAAACCCCAGCCGAGCCGGAAGGTTCGAATCTCTGCAGGAACATCCGGCAGCGCGCCTTCCCGGTAGTCGAGCGCAGCGGCATCCTGTGGGCCTATCTCGGCGAAGGCGAGCCGCCGGCCTTTCCGGAAATCGATTGTTTCGTGGCGCCCGAACCCTACACTTTCGCTTTCAAGGGCCGCATCGAATGCAACTGGCTGCAGGCGCTTGAAGTAGGCATCGATCCGGCGCACGCCTCCTTCCTCCACCGCTTCTTCCACGACGAGGACCCGAAGGCCGCCTATGGCAAGCAGTTCCGCGCCGCTTCGGCCGGCAGCGAACTGCCGATGACCCGGATTTTACGGGAATACGACCGGCCGATCATCAATGTCGAGCGCACGGAATACGGCATGCGCCTGATCGCGTTGCGCCTGATCGACGATGAGCGCACGCATGTCCGCGTCACCAATCAGCTTTTCCCGCACGGCTTCGTCATTCCGATGAGTGCCGAGATGACGATCACGCAATGGCATGTCCCGGTCGATGACGAAACCTGCTACTGGTACGCGATCTTCACGAGCTACGGCGCACCGGTCGACAAGAAGACAATGCGCGACCAGCGGCTCGAACTCTATCAATTGCCCGACTACGTTTCGCGCAAGAACAAGACGAACGATTACGGCTTCGATCCGCACGAGCAGGCGACGGAGACCTATACCGGCATGGGAGCCGACATCAACGTCCACGACCAGTGGGCGGTCGAATCGATGGGCCGCATCCAGGACCGCACCCGCGAGCATCTCGGCCAGTCGGACAAGGCCATCATCCAGTACCGGAGGCTCCTGAAACAGGAGATCGAGAAGGCCGTCTCGGGCGCCAGGCCGCTGCTTTCCCTGGACGAGGCCCATGCGCGCTCGATCCAGGGGCCGGCGACGATGGACGGCATCGGCCCGACGCGCGGCTGGGAGATCTACTGGATGGAGGTCGATGTGAAGCGCCGCCGCGCCGCGCCCTGGGCAGCACCGGTGCCGGAAGAGATCGCGACGAAACTGCCGCATCTTTCAGCCGCGGAATAGGCCATCTTCACAGGAGCGCGGCGACCGCCTTGGAGCATTCGCGCAACGTATCGACGACCTGGTTGCGATAGCCTTCGTCGGCAAGCCGCGATGCGCTGCCGGAAATGCCGAGCGAAGCGGTTTCACCGCTTTCCGACCTGACCGGCGTCGCCACGGCGGAAACACCCGCTTCGAACTCGCCTTCGACGAAGGCGAAGCCCCGCTCGGCGGTCAGCGCGATGTCGGCGGCGACCGCACCGCGGTCAAGGACCGTCCTGTCGGTGAAGCGCTCGAGCGGCGCGGCGGCGATCAGGCCCCGCATCTTGTCCGGCGGGCAGGCCGCGACCAGCGCCCGCCCGATGGCGCTCGGCAAAAGCGGCACCCTGCTGCCGACCGTGAAGCCGATGCTTGCCGGCCTGTTGCCGGCACCGGCATGGGCGACATAGACCGCCTGCAGGCCATCGATCATGGCCATCGAGATGGCATCCGAAATCTGCTGCGAAAACGCCCTCAGCACCGGCTCGATGGTCTTCCCGAACTGGTGCGCCTGGAGAAATCCGCTTGCGAGCACCAGAATCCTTGGCGTAAGTGAAAACACCCGCTCGTCCTGCTTCACATAACCGAGATGCACGAGCGTCAGGACGAGCCGCCGGGCGGACGCCCTGTCCAGCCCGGTCGTCCTTGCGATCTGGGGAAGCGTCAGATGGGTTGCCCCGGTGTCGAACGCCTTGAGCACGCCCATTCCCTTGGCAAAAGTGAGCGATATGTCCCGGTCGGTGATTTCGCGCATTCCACCTTCGCGCCGCATCCATTACCCTTGCGTTGTGCGAGAGCATGAGTAGCCGCTGCCTCGCCCCTGGTCGAGTCTCTTGACAATTTCCGATGGTCTCTTACAACGTTTATTTAAATAGCAAATGCGCGATAATAGCACATTTCGTGCATAAGCGGACGACAACCAAACCGGTAATGGGCATGGTCCGCTGCGATACGGTCTTCTCCATTCCGGAGGCGCATCCTTGAAAACGGGAGCGGTCATCATCGGCGCATCGCATGCGGGCACGCAAGCCGCGGCGGCGCTGCGCCAGTCCGGCTGGCAGGATCCGATCACGCTTGTCTCGAACGAGGGCTGCCTGCCCTATCACCGGCCGCCTTTGTCGAAGGGGTTCCTGTCCGGCCAGCAGGGTGAGGATCAGATTCTCCTCAGGGGAGAAGGCTTCTACCGCGATCAGCAAATCACGCTCCTGAACGGACGCGAGGTGCAGCAAATCCTGCCGGATCGGCAAACGGTCGAGGTGGATGGCGCGACGCTCCCTTATGAGGCGCTCATCCTTGCGACCGGGGCAGTGCCGCGCAGGCTTTCGCTTCCCGGCAGCGGGCTGGACAACATCCTTATGTTGCGGACGCTTGCCGACTCGCGGCTCCTGAAAGAGCATCTCAGGGACGCTGAAAGGATCGTCATTGTCGGCGGCGGTTTCATCGGCCTCGAAGTGGCGGCAACAGCTGCCAAGGCCGGCAAGGCCGTCACCGTGATCGAGGCGCAGGACAGGCTCATCGCAAGGGCGCTCCCGCCACTGCTTTCCGGCTATTTCAGGGACCTGCACGTCCAAAACGGCGTCGCGATCAGGCTGAATGCGCGGCTCGACCGTTTCGAGGGTGAAGGCGGGCGTGTCAGCCACGTCCTCCTAGCCGGCGGCGAAAGGCTCGCGGCCGATCTCGTCCTTGTCGGTGTCGGCTCCGACGCCAACTGCAGCCTCACCGCCCAGGCGGGGCTGGCAATGGAAGCCGGCGGCATTCTTGTCGATGCCTATTGCGCGACAAGTGCCGCTTCCATTTACGCCGTCGGCGATTGCGCCGCCCAACTCAACACCCATACGGGGGCGGTCATGCGCGTCGAATCCGTCCAGAACGCCACCGATCAGGCGCGCGCCCTTGCCGCCCACCTGACGGACAAACCTTTGCCGGCGAGGGGCGCGAACTGGTTCTGGTCGGACCAGTATGCGGCCAAGCTGCAGATGGCCGGCATCGTGCGCGAGGGCTGCGACGGCCTGTTGCGCGGCGATCCGCAATCGGGGGAGTTCACGTTCCTGCAGATGATGGACAGCCGTCTGGTTGCGGCCTTTTCGGTCAACCGCGCCGGCGATCACATGGCCGCGCGAAAGCTGATCGCCTCCCGCGCGCGCCTCGATCGGACGATGGCCATCGATCCGGCGGTGCCGCTCGTCAAGGCTGTCGTCGAAATGGAAAAAGCGTAGTGTCGGCGGGCAGGCGGCGGCCCGTGCTGTCGGCCGTGGCCGGGGAGGAGCAATCGGGTGGCGAGGGATTCACGAATAAAGCTCGACGGCGAGCTGGCGCGACTGGGCCTGTTCACCGAGGCCGGACTTGACGCGGCAAACGCGACGCTTGCGCGGATCGAAGCGGAAGGCATCGAAACCGTGCGTGTCGTCTTCGCCGACCAGCATGGGATATTGCGCGGAAAGACCATCGTCGCCGGCGCCTTCTCATCCGCGATCCGCAACGGCATCGCCGTCACCTCGACCCTTTTGCTGAAGGACACGGCGCACCGCACCGTCTTTCCGATCTGGGGCGACGATATCGGCTTCGGCCGCGGCACGCTGACCGGCGGGGCCGACATACTGATGGCGCCCGATCCGGCGAGCTTTCGTGTGTTGCCATGGTCGCGCCATTCGGGCTGGGTGCTGTGCGACCTCTACCAGAAGGACGGAACGCCGATCGCCTTTTCCTCGCGCGGCATATTACGGGAAGCGGTGAAGCGCCTCGCGGCGCGCGGCATGACCTTCGTCTGTGGGCTCGAAGTCGAGTTCTACGTCTTCCGCATCAAGGACCCGCATCTCGAACATGCCGACGGCGGCATTCCCTGCACACCGCCCGAAACCAGCCTTCTCGCGCATGGCTATCAATACCTCACCGAGGCCCGTTACGACGCGCTGGAAGAGGTGATCGACGATCTGAGGCGCGCCTGCCAGGAGATCGGCCTGCCCATCCGCTCGACCGAAGCCGAATTCGGCCCCAGCCAGTGCGAGTTCACTTTCGAGCCGGATGGGGCGCTTGAGCATGCCGACGCCATGGTACTGTTCCGCTCGCTGGTGAAACAGGTTTGCGCCCGCAAGGGTCTTCACGCCACCTTCATGTGCCGGCCGAAGGTCGATTTCGGCATGGCGAGCGGATGGCACCTGCATCAGTCGGTCGTCGATCGAAAGACCGGCGACAACCTCTTCATGCCGGCAGCGGACGGGCGGCTTTCGCAAACGGCAAGCAGCTGGATCGCCGGCCTGCTCGACCATGCCGCCGAGACCTGCCTTTTGACGACACCGACAGTCAACGGCTACAAGCGTTACCAGGCGTTCCAGCTCGCACCCGACCGGATCCAGTGGGGCCGCGACAACAGGGGCGCGATGATCCGCGGCCTGATGACGCCGGGCGACACGGCAAGTCGGGTGGAAAACAGGGTCGCGGAGCCGGCCGCAAACCCCTATTTCTATTTCGCCTCGCAGATCCTTTCCGGCCTCGACGGCATCGAAAGGCGGCTCGAAGCGCCCGCGCCCGTCGAGAACCCCTATGCCAGCGACGCCGTGCGCC
>SCRB01000251.1 GCA_004299545.1 Rhizobiaceae bacterium | reverse complement strand
GTGCGGCCTTATTCCGGCAATATTGGCCATGATGGCCGTATAGAAGGAGATGCCGAGGATGCGGCAAACCGCATCGAGCACCGCGCGGTCGAGAAGCGCCAGGCCATAGCTCGCAATGAGGGGATTGAGCGCCACCGCCGCGCATTCCTTGATATGGACGTCATAATGTACCGCGAAGAGATCGAAAGCCGGCATCGCCGGCGCCGCCAGATAGGTGCTGGCCGCCATTTCCAGCGCCTTTCGCAATTGGTGGTGGTTCTGCTGGTCTGTGAGGTCAAGGTTCTTGTCGAACCATTTGGCTCCGAGCGCTTCGGCAGCATAGCCGGCTCCCTCCCGCCCGTCCTCCAGCCTGAGCCGGACCGCGGCGATCGCCTGCCTGCCATGCGTCGCTGTCGTGACCCCGAACCGGAAGGGCATGCGCATCCGCGTCGGCCGCTCGCGCATCGTGACCACAAGCAGTTTGACGCGCGGAGGCGTCATACTGGCGCCCGGCGTTCGGCGGCTGCCTTCGTCCCTGATTTGCGGCCCGTCAGCACGTCATAGATGTCGAGTGCGTATTGACCGAATTCGGCCGTAGCGCGCGTCTCGACCGTACGGGGCCGGGGCAGCTTGATATCGACGATGGTGGCGATGCTGCCTGGCCGCGGTGACATCACCACCACGCGGTCGGAGAGGAAAACAGCTTCGGGAATGGAATGGGTCACGAACACGATCGTCTTGCGCGTGCCGCACTTGTTTTCCGCTTCGCCCCATATGCGCAGCAATTCGAGGTTCATGTCGTCGCGCGTCATCGCGTCGAGCGCGCCGAACGGTTCGTCCATGAGCAGGAGGGGCGGGTCGAGCAAAAGCGCGCGGCAAAGCGAGGCGCGCTGCTGCATGCCGCCTGAAAGTTCGCCCGGATGCTTGCGTTCGAAGCCGTCGAGGCCCACCAGGCGAAGAAGCTCGAAGGCGCGTTCGCGATAATGCGATGGCCGCAGCCCGGCGAGTTCCGCCGGCAGCAGCACGTTGTCGAGGATAGTACGCCATTTGAGCAGCACCGCGGCCTGGAAGACCATACCGATCCTGGGGATCGGCCGCGTCACGGCCTGGCCGTCGACCACGACCGAGCCGGCCGTCACCGGGCGCAACCCCGCGACGACGCGCATAAGCGTCGACTTCCCGCAGCCCGAGGGGCCGACGAGCGAGACGAACTCGCCCTGCCGTACCTTGAGCGTGATGTCGCGAAGCGCCTCGACCGGGCCGCTTCCTGTCTCGTAGGTCATGCCGACCCGGTCGAGTTCGATCGAGGAATCTTCCACACGCATATCCATGTTGGCGCCGGCTATTTCACCTGCTCCGGCACGGCGACCTTGGTGAAGAATTTGGTCGTGTAGACGTCGCCGCAGCTGATTTTCTTCGGCAGGCCCATATAGGTGTTCACGAGATCGACCGAATCGCACATCTTCTTCGGGTCGATCCAGCCGATG
>SCRB01000030.1 GCA_004299545.1 Rhizobiaceae bacterium | reverse complement strand
CGCTCATGAGCGGGGAGGTTTCGGCAGCGGGGCCAAGCACCAGCCATTTGTCAGGCCCGGCCGTGCGCAGGGTAAAACAGCCGGAAGCGGCCAACTTGCCGAGTTTTTCGGCAACGCTGTCCCGCGTGCCGCGCGAAGCCAGGACATGCAGGATTGCCGGAGCCTCGGGTGGGTGGAACGCCACGCGGAGTTTCGTTTCGGCGGAAGCGGTTTTCGCTGTCGTATCAGGCATGGAGCTTCTCGTTCTTGGGGTCGACGAAGCAGGGATCGCAGACGGTGACGGGGAATTCCTCGCCGCGCAGCCCGTCCCAGACCCTGATCTCCTCGCCATGACGGCTGCGGCCGCGCTTGAGCAGCGCCAGCCCGATATGGTGGCCGAGCGTCGGCGAATAACAGGTGGAGGTGACGTGGCCCTGGTCGTTTTCGGTCGAGGCGGGCGCGGCGCGCTCCAGCAGATGGGAGCCGGGCCGGATGACGTGGTCGGCGCCAGCGGGCTTCAGCCCGACAAGTTGCGGCCGGTCCCCGGCCGTCAGCGCCTCGCGCCCGAGCATGGCGCGGCCGACATAGGCCTTGGCCTGGGATGCCATCTTGCCCATGCCGAGATCGTCCGGAACCACTGTGCCATTGATCTCGGCATGGGTGACATGGCCTTTCTCGATACGTAGCACCGAGAGTGCTTCCGTGCCGTAAGGCATGATGCCGTGCTTCGCGCCTGCTTCCATGACGGCATCGGCGACGCGCTTGCCCGCACGCGCCGGAACCGAAAGCTCGTAGGCGAGTTCGCCGGAATAGGAGATACGGAAAAGCCTTGCCGGCAGCGCACCCAAAACCGTGACATCGGCGGCAGCGAGGAAAGGAAAGGCTTCGTTCGAGACATCGCGATCGACCAGTTCGGCGATCACGGCGCGCGCTTTCGGGCCGGCGATCGCCATCTGCGCCCATTGGTCGGAGACCGACACGAAGCGCACGTCGAGTTCCGGCCACAGGACTTGCGCGCAGAATTCCAGATGCGCCATGACGCCGGCGGCCTGTGCGGTCGTCGTGGTCATGAAATAATGGTTCTCGCCAAAGCGGCTCGTCGTGCCATCGTCGTAGATGAAGCCGTCCTCGCGCAGCATCAGTCCGTAGCGCGCCTTGCCGACCGCCAGCTTGGCAAAACCGTTGCAATAGATGCGGTTCAGGAATTCCGTCGCGTCGGGGCCGAAGATCTCGATCTTGCCAAGGGTGGAGACATCGCAGATGCCGACATTGGCGCGAACATTGACCGCCTCGCGGTCCGCGCTCTGGCGCCAGTGGGTCTCGCCCTCCCGCGGGAACCAGGCGGAGCGATACCATAGCCCGGCCTCGACGAAGACGGCGCCGTTCGCTTCCGCCCAGCCATGGAGCGGCGATTTGCGAACCGGCTGGAAATGCTTTTCGCGGCTGGCCCCGGCGATCGCACCGAAGGAAACCGGCGTGTAGAAAGGGCGGAAGGTCGTCGTGCCGATTTCCGCCGGCGACTTGCCGCGCGCCTCGGCGATGATGCCGATCGCGTTCAAGTTGGACAGCTTGCCCTGGTCGGTGGCCATGCCGTTCGTCGTATAGCGCTTGGCATGCTCGATATGGCCGTAGCCTTCACGCACCGCCAGGCCGAGATCGGACGCCGCCACGTCGTTCTGGAAATCGACGAATGCCTTGGCGCGCGATTCCTTGACGTACCAAAGCGCTTCGAACCTTGTCGCCGCCTCTTCCTCTGTCTTCGGTGGGTCGAAGCGGGCCGGCTCGATGCCGAGCGCGCCGAGCGCGGCTTCGGCCTTTCCGATACCGTCACGCAGACAGTCGGCAAGGCCGTGGACACCGGCGGCGGAGCCTGCCGTCGCCAGCCCCTCGGTTTGCGGTGCAAGGAAGGCTTGCAAGCTTTCGTTCCACACCGGACGTGCGCCGCGCTGGCAGGCAAGGTTGATGATCGGCGTGTAACCACCCGAAATCGCGAGCGCATCGACGTCGATCCGCTCGAATTTTCCATTGCTGAGAACCTCGATTCCCTTGAGGCTCCGTCCGCCGAAGGTGCGCGTCACGCGGCCGCCCGAAATGGTGCGGGCCGCGGCCGGGGTGCTGGAAGCGCCAGAGCGGCTGTCGATGATCGCCGCGACCTCGACGCCCCGCGCCTTGAGATCGCGTGCGGTGGAACAGGCGCCGTCGCCATTGGTGAAGAGCGCTACCTTGCTGCCGGGCGCGACGGCGTAGCGGTTGAGATAGGTACGCATGGCGCCGGCGATCATGACACCGGGACGGTCGTTGCCACCGAACACCAGCGGCCGCTCCTCAGCACCGCTCGCCAGAACGGCGTACTTCGCCACGATGCGCCAAAACCGTTCGACGGGAAGCGTCGCATCGATTTCGGCGCGGTGCTTCTGCACACGTTCGAGTGCGCCGAAGACGTTGGAATCATACCAGCCGAAGGCGGTGGTACGCAAAAGCACGCGCACGTTCGGCATGGTGTCCAGTTCGTCTGCGACCTGCCGCGCCCAGTCGCTGGCCTCCATGTCGTTTACGGTTTCACGCTCGCCCAGAAGCGAACCGCCGGGAAGCGACTGTTCGTCGACGAGGATGACGCGCACGCCGGAACGCGCCGCCGTCAGCGCCGCGATGAGGCCGGCCGGCCCCCCGCCGATCACCAGGAGGTCGCAATGCGCCCAGCGTTTTTCGAAATGGTCGGGGTCGCGCTCATGGCTCGCCCTGCCGAGCCCCGCCGCGCGGCGTATCAGCGGTTCGTAGAGCTTCTCCCAGAAGGCCGCCGGCCACATGAAGGTCTTGTAGTAGAAACCGGCGGCGAGGAAGGGCGAGAGGAACTGGTTGACGGCACCGAGGTCGAAGCCGAGCGATGGCCAGCGGTTCTGGCTCTCGGCAATCATGCCCTCATGAAGCTCCGCTATGGTGGCGCGTACATTGGGCTCGCGCCGCCCGCCCGTGCCGATGGTGACGAGCGCATTGGGCTCGGCCGAGCCAGCGGTGAGGATGCCGCGCGGGCGGTGGTATTTGAAGCTGCGGCCGATGAGTCGACGGCCATTGGCAAGCAGGGCCGAGGCCAGCGTATCGCCGGCGAAACCGGAAAGCTTCCGGCCGTCGAAGGTAAACCCGACCGGGCGGGAACGGTCGATCAGGCCGCCGTCTGCGAGACGCCGCGAACTCATGTCCGGTCTCCCGCCAGTGCGCGCGTCTGGGCGTCGGCGACGTCGTGGACGGCGTGGCTCAGATTGTCCCGCTCGACGATCAGCCAGCGACCGCAGCCAGCGCCATGATACCAATGCTCGCGCAGGCGGCCGCGCGGGTTCGCCCGCATATAGACGGAATCGAACCATTGCGGATCGTCGATCGGCGTGCCCCAGACGGGACGATTGTCGGGCACGGCGCCGCGAATGGTGAACTCTTCCTTGGGGCGCATGCCACAATGGGGGCAGTGAATGAGGCTTGCCATCGTCGGTTCCTAATGCAGATTTGGCTGGGCGCCGCGACCGTTCTCATCGATGAGATAGCCGCGCGCAAAGCGGTCGAGCCGCATCTCGCGCGCCACCGGATGCGGC
>SCRB01000250.1 GCA_004299545.1 Rhizobiaceae bacterium | reverse complement strand
CTCCAGCGTGTCGAGGCGTTCCTCCTTCGCTTCGTCACGGCTGTCGGCTAGCCAGCGCCATGCCTGGAGGAGGGCGGCCGGTCCGAGGAACCGGTCACCGTTCCACCAATGGCTGGGACATCCTGATGTGCAGCAAAAACAAAGGATGCATTCGTAATAGCCGTCGAGCCTGGCGCGCTCCTGCGGCGACTGGAGCCGCTCACTCTCTGGCGCCGGCGTTTTCTCGTGCAACCACGGCTCGATCATCTGATATTGGGCGATCATATGGTCGAGGTCGGGAACGAGATCCTTGACGATCGGCATGTTCGCCAGCGGATAAATCGTGGCCGGAGAACCGAGATCATCGATTGCCCGCGTGCAGGCGAGCCAGTTGGTGCCGTCCATGTTCATGGCGCAGGATCCGCATACACCCTCGCGGCAGGAGCGGCGGAACGTCAGTGTCGGATCCACCTTGTTCTTGATCCAGATGAGCGCGTCGAGAACCATCGGACCGCAATCGTCGAGGTCAACCTCGAACGTATCGAGACGCGGTGTGTCACCGGAATCCGGATCGAAACGATAGATCTGGAATGTTTTGGGCTGTTTTGCGCCCGATGGTGCCGGCCATTGTCGGCCGCGCCTGACGCGCGACCCCGGAGCCACGCCAAAGTTTCGTGGCACCGGAAAGCGCTTCAGGAAGCTTTTCCGCGGAATCTCGTCCGAAGACTCGATGATCAGCGCCCGTCTTCTATCCTGATCGGTCATCCTTCGATATCCTCCGTCACGACAGGCTAACATTGCAGAGGCTGCTTGCCGAGACCAAAAGGTGCATTGTGAGTGCCTCAGAGCAAATTGTCGCGTCAGAAATGTCAAAGGTGGCGAGACGAGAGAACGGCCTCGCACTATATTTCATTCGAGCGGGTTATCTATCCGTCCAAACAACACAACGGAGAGAATGCCGTGCCCAGAAGAAGCCCTCCGCAGTCACCAGATGACGGACGTGCGGAACGGGAGCATCTTGACGCGCGCCTCGACGATGCTCTGCGCAACACGTTTCCGGCGAGCGATCCTGTTGCAATCAGCATCACAGGTGCGCAGCCACCCGCGGCTGGGGATCCCGACGGCCATATCCTGGCAGGAGAATACAAATGGAACGGAGAATAGACTACTGGAAAGCGGCCCCAGCGGGCCTCGAGGCTTTTCGGCAATTCAATTCCTACGTCGAAAATTGCGGGCTTGAGCATTCCCTTCTCGAACTGGTGAAGATGCGCGCCTCCCAGATCAACGGTTGCGCCTATTGCCTCGACATGCACAGCAAGGACGCGCGGGCCGCCGGCGAAACCGAGCAACGGCTTTATGCGCTGTCGGCATGGCGTGAAACGCCGTTCTTCTCTGATCGCGAGCGCGCGGCTCTGGCCTGGAGCGAGGCCCTGACCCTGATCTCCGACGGGCCGGTCGAAGACGAACTCTATAATGAGGCCAGGAGCCATTTTTCGGAAAAGGAACTCGTCGACCTAACGCTTGCGATCGTCGCCATCAACGGCTGGAACAGGTTCGCCATTCCGTTTCACGCGCCGGTCGGCAGCTATCAGCCACGGAAGAAGGCGTGATTGGAATCCGGATGGCTGCGGCCAGTCCACCGGAAGAACGAAGGAGAAGAAAATGCCCGATGCAATCTATCCGCCGAGATCGAGCGAAACGAGCCGCAAGCGCCGGGAACTGGCTCCCGAAACGGAAGCCGCTTTCCAGGCATTCAGCCAGCAGGTCTTCGCTGAAGGAGCGCTTCCGGTAAAGACCAAGCAGCTCATTGCGGTCGCCGTCGCGCATGTGACGCAATGTCCTTATTGCATCAGAGGCCACACGAAGGCTGCTCTCAGACACGGCGCGACGAAGCAGGAGCTGATGGAGGCGATCTGGGTGGCGGCGGAAATGCGCGCCGGTGGCGCCTACGCGCATTCGGCACTCGCCATCGACGAGATGGACCAGGCGGCGACAAAACCGGCGTGAAGCTGGCTTCTCGCCGGCCTGTCACAAGACCTTCCCAAAACTCTGTTCATGGACTTCGCTTTCCGGGCGCTCTGGAGAGCGTAGTCAGGAGTCGGATGGGCGCGAGTGCCCATAGTTCTCTGCAGCGACGGTGATCCGGAATCGAAACGGTTGCCAAGCGTGCGGAAAGGTCGACCCGGCGACGGAGAGGATCTGCCGGCATCGCGGTCCAGCGGCCCCGGAAGTTACGCGGAAAGGCGCTCCTAGAGCGGAATGAAGTTGGGTTGAATCGTTTTTGGATTGAACGAAGCCGCTGACGCGGCATTTGGTGGGACGATTTGCGGGTGACGCTTCTGTTTTGAAGGATTGCGGCTGTTGAAGCGCAATCTTGAGAACAGGAGCAAAGAGATGGCCGAG
>SCRB01000249.1 GCA_004299545.1 Rhizobiaceae bacterium | reverse complement strand
GCCCAAAGACGCGCCGGAATCGGAGGAGCCGTATTGCGCCACGGCTTGCTTTTCCTCCGAAATCTCGCGCGCCTTGACGGAGAGCGAAATCTTGCGCCCGGCCTTGTCGATGCTGGTGACCATGGCATCGATCTTGTCGCCCACGCCGAAGCGTTCCGGGCGCTGGTCGGCCCGGTCGCGGGCGAGGTCGGCGCGGCGGATGAAGGCCTTCACGCCGTCGGCAAGGCTCACCTCGACGCCGCCATCGTTCACTTCCGTGACCGTGACGGTGACGATGCTGCCCTTCCTTAGCGCGCCGACCTTTTCCATCGGATCGCCCGCGAGCTGCTTGATGCCGAGGCTGACGCGTTCCTTCTCCGCATCGATATCGAGCACCTTGGCGCGAACGGTCTGGCCCTTCTGGTAGTCCTTCACGGCTTCGTCGCCGGACTTGTCCCAGGCGAGGTCCGACAGGTGCACCATACCGTCGATGTCGCCGTCGAGACCGACGAACAGGCCGAATTCGGTGATCGACTTGATCTCGCCTTCGATCTCGGTGCCCGGCGGATGGCTTGCCGCGAACCCCTGCCACGGATTTTCCATGCACTGCTTCAAGCCCAAGCTGATGCGGCGCTTGTTGGAATCGACTTCGAGCACCTGGACCTGAACGTCCTGGCCGGGCGAGACGATCTTGGAGGGGGCGACGTTCTTCTTCACCCAGCTCATCTCGGAAACATGCACGAGCCCTTCCACGCCCGGCTCCAGCTCCACGAAGGCGCCATAGTCGGTGACGTTGGTGATCTTTCCGGTGAAGCGTGCGCCAACGGGATATTTCGCGGCCACACCTTCCCAGGGATCGGTCTGAAGCTGCTTCATGCCGAGGCTGATGCGCTGCGTCTCCTGATTGATCTTGATGATCTGCACCTTGACGTTCTGGCCGACGTTCAAAACTTCGGTCGGATGGCTGACGCGGCGCCAAGCAATGTCGGTGACATGCAGGAGGCCATCGACACCGCCGAGATCGACGAAAGCGCCGTAATCGGTGATGTTCTTGACCACGCCCTCAACCACCTGGCCCTCCTTGAGAGAGGCGACCAGCGAAGACCGCTCCTCGGCACGGCGCTCCTCGAGCACGGCTCGGCGCGAGACCACGATGTTGCCGCGGCGGCGGTCCATCTTGAGAATCTGGAAAGGCTGAGGCTGGTTCATCAAGGGACCGACATCGCGCATCGGGCGCACATCGACCTGGGAGCCCGGAAGGAAGGCGACCGCGCCATCGAGATCGACGGTGAAGCCGCCCTTGACGCGGCCGAAGATCACGCCGGTGACGCGGGTTTCCTCGTTGAAGGCCCTCTCAAGACGAATCCAGCTTTCTTCACGGCGCGCCTTGTCGCGGCTGAGAACGGCTTCACCCAGCGCGTTCTCGACGCGCTCGAGATAGACCTCCACTTCGTCGCCGATCTTGATGCTGGGCGTCTGGCCCGGCATCGAGAACTCCTTCAATGCCACGCGGCCCTCGGTCTTCAGGCCGACATCGACGACGGCAAAATCGTTTTCAATGGCGACGATCAAGCCGCGGATGACGGCGCCTTCCTGCGGCGAACGGCCCTCGAAGCTCGCTTCGAGC
>SCRB01000248.1 GCA_004299545.1 Rhizobiaceae bacterium | reverse complement strand
GTCTGCGGATCGAAATGCAGGTCCCATACCTGTTCGAGCAGCATGGTGCGGGTGACGACGCGGCCTTCGTTGCGCATCAGGATTTCAAGGAGAGCGAATTCACGCGGCTGCAATTCGATCAGGCGCCCCTGCCGCGTCACGCGGCGCCGGACGAGATCGAGCTCCAGATCCGCCACTTTCAGCACGGTCTTCTCCGTCTGCAAGGGCGGACGGCGCGACAGCGCGTTGACGCGGGCGAGCAATTCGGAGAAGGCGAACGGCTTGACCAGATAGTCGTCCGCCCCCGCCTCCAGCCCCTCGACGCGGTCGTCGACACCGCCGATCGCGGTCAGGATGATGATGGGAAGCTTGATGCCCGCCGCCCTGATCGCCTTGATCGCGGAGAGCCCGTCCAGCCCCGGCACCATGCGATCGGCGATGAGCAGGTCGAAAGGCTCCCTGGTCGCAAGAAACAGCGCATCATGCCCATTCGCGACCGGTTGCACCATATGGCCGGCTTCCCGCAGTCCCCTGACGATGAAAGCCGTCAGTTTCTCGTCGTCTTCCAGCAGAAGAATCCGCATCCGCGTTACTCCGGTCTGCGCGGGAATACTGCATGGCGCGCCAGGAAGTAAATCATGTAGTGAGGCACCGTTTATAAATGTGCGAGAATCGGCCCGGAAAGCTTTTCAATCTGAGGAGAGCTTTGCAGCACGAGGCGGATGAGAAAGCAACGAACGGCCGCCACAGGATGGCTTTGACAGGTCGGCGTCGGTTGCTCATTCCGTGTATATAGCGAAGCACAATTGTTGAAAAATCAACGTGACAGTCCATGGAAAAACCCGTCGAGAAAAATACTTGCTGTTCGCCAAGCCGGCCGTCGACGCCGGCTGCCCGGCCACCCGAGTCCCTGTTCCACCGGAACGGCGCGCATGTGATCGAGCAGGCTGGCGTTGTGGCAGGCATTTTCCTGATGGGAGACGCGAATGGCGACGGCAATCCCGGCGACGGCGAATGGCCGGTGCATGAGGTCAGCCTTTCATCGTTCTCGATCGATGCGACCAGTGTGACCAATGCCGACTTCGCGCGCTTTGTCGAAGCCAGCGGCTATCGCACGGAAGCCGAGGCCTTTGGCTATTCGGCCGTGTTCCATCTGGACCTCGAAGCGGAGCCTTCCGATGTTCTCGGCCGTCCGCCCGAAACGCCCTGGTGGCTAGGCGTTGCCGGCGCCGATTGGCGCCATCCGCAGGGCAGGAAGAGTTCGATCAAGGGCTTGGACGATCATCCGGTCGTTCATGTGAGTTGGAACGACGCACAAGCCTATTGCCGCTGGGCGGGACGACGCCTGCCGACGGAGGCGGAGTGGGAGTGCGCTGCACGTGGCGGTCCGGCCGGCAAGCGCTATCCCTGGGGCGACGAACTGATGACGGACGGCGTTTTCAACTGCAATATCTGGCAGGGCGTCTTCCCGACCGTCAACGAGGGGGCCGATGGCTGGCGGACAACCGCGCCAGTGCGCAGTTTCGCCCAAAACGGCCACGGTCTTTGGCAGATGGCCGGCAATGTCTGGGAATGGTGCGCCGACTGGTTTGATCCGACCTATTACGCCCGTTCGCCCCGCGATAACCCGCCCGGCCCGAGCAGCGGCATGAGGCGGGCCATGCGCGGCGGCTCCTTCCTTTGCCACCACTCCTATTGCAACCGCTACCGCAATGCGGCGCGCTCCTCCAACACGCCTGACAGTTCCGCGAGCAATATCGGCTTTCGAACCGCCGGTTTATGAGCCCAGGGCCTAATTTATCCTGGCACCTTGCGCGACGAGTTCCTTTTGCAAAAGCGCGACATTCAGGGCGCCCGGGGTGACGTTCTCCCTCAAGGAAAGGGCCGCAGCCGTACCGGCAGCCTGCCCCGTCACGGCACAACACATCATGTTTCGCGTCGCCGCATGGGACATCTTGTCCCCGCCGACGCAGCGCCCCGCCACCAGCAGGTTTTCGACGGATTTCGGCAGCAGGATGCCATAGGGAATCTGGAAATAGCGTCCTGTCGTCGGGAGGAAGAGGACTTCATAGCCATCGATGAATTCCGGGAAGATACCGATCGTGTCGGCGAAACGGGCTTGCCCAAACACGTCGTCGCCGGTGAGATTGCCGCGGCTGACGATCTTGCGCGTATCGCGCACGCCAAGCTTCATGCCGAAATCGCGCAAGGTCGCATTTTCGAAGCCGGGAACCTCGCTTTTCAGCGCCGCGATCGCCCACATCGCCAACTGCCGTCCATCCATTTCGGCGCGCGTAAGTTCCTCTACGCTGGTTGCGTCATATTTCATCATATAGAGCATGTTGAGATAGGTGGCCTCTCCATGCTCGGTCAAATGTCCAAAGGTGCCGCCAATGCTCTGGATGCCTTTGGGAATGATGCCCTTTTCCTGCGCCCGGTTGAACTCTTCCTCCAGATAGGGACAGAACAGATCGTCTTCCTTGCCATCGGTTCTGATCGACCAGTTCTTGCCCCAATCGCCAAATCTGGGCTTTCGCTCGTTTACATAAGCGAGGAACTTCTCCTTGTTGACCCCGGAACACGAAAAGACGACCGTGACGCCGAGCATCTCGTCAACGGGAGTCTTGTGGGTTTCCGCGCCGGCAGCGACAGCGACGTCGGCGTCGCCGGTCGCATCGATGACACGTTTTGCAAGAACGGCCTGGCGACCCGATTTGCTCTCCGTGACGATGCCCCCGATCGTGTTCCCCTCCATGACGGCGGCGACGGTCTTGCAGTGGAGGAGAGGACGGATACCCTCCTCGATGACGATCCGATCCGCGGCATATTTGAACGCCTCGCCATTGATGGAAAGGCGACGGGCATTGGGCCTTTCATAGGCGGCGCCGTACTGCTTCGCCCTGGCCTCCAATTCGCGGCAGATCCCCTCGCTGTCGATGCAAGCGCCGATGTCGTACCAGCCGATTGTCTGGACGCCGACCTGCGTGAGATTGCCGCCGAAACAGCCATATTCCTCGACAAGCAGGACATCCGCGCCGGTGCGGGCAGCCGCGATCGCCGCGCTGAGCCCGCCGGGGCCGCTGCCAACGACGAGAACGTCCGCCTCCGCCAGGACGGGGATCTCCCGCCCGGGTTCAATAATAGTCTTCATGGATATGATCCTCGCTGCCAATGCCTGTGCGTGGGCGACGGTGGCAGGCGGATGCCACCACTAACAAGTTCGGCGGATCGTCCGACGTTCCAGGTAGCGATCAGGCGAACCACCAGCGCTGCGCGGCATAAAAGCCGTCCATGTCCCACATGCCGGAAATCTTCTCCGGCGTGGCAACCTTGCTGCTTGTCGCATCCAGATAGTTGGCGAAGACGGGAATGATCGTCCCGCCGTCCTGATACATGATCTGCTGCATCTCGTTGTACATGGAACGTCGTTTCGTTTCATCGCGCTCCGACCGCGCCTCTGCCAGCAATTTGTTGAACTGCTCGTTCTTCCAATGGGATTCGTTCCAGGGGGCATCGGCAGCATAGACTTGCGAAAACATCCAGTCCGCCGTTGGCCGGCCGCCCCAACTGACGATGCAGAACGGCTTTTTCATCCACACCGTGTCCCAATAGCCGTCAGCAGGCTCGCGATCGACCTTTATGTCGATGCCGGCGGCGCTGGCATTTGTGCTATAAAGCTGAGCGGCGTCGACGGCGTTGGCAAAGGGGACATTCGAGGTGGAAAGCGTCACCGCCAACTTGTCCAGACCCGCTTTCTTGACATGGAAGCGCGCCTTGTCCGGATCATAAGGCCGCTGCGGAATGTCGGCATCGCGAAACCGGTTCGCCGCCCCGAGCGGAATATCGTTCCCGACCACGCCGTGGCCCCGCAGAATGGTCTTCACCCACGCTTCGCGGTCGATCGCGTATTTCAATGCCAGACGCACATCGACGTCGGTAAAAGGCGCGCGGTCGCAAAGCATCGGCAGTGTGTAGTGATGGTTCCCCTTGACCTCGACACCCTTGACGTTGGGTGCGCGCGTCAACAGGTCGTAGGTCATGAAGCTGACATTGTCGATCGCATCGACATTTCCGGATTGCAGTGCCGCATTGCGCGCGGTCGAATCGTTGATCGACACGTATTCGACCGACTCGAACCAGCCACGATCGCTGCGATAGTCGTTGGGGTTGCGGGTCGTCAGCGCGCGGACGCCGGGCGTGATGGTCTTCAGGATATAGGGGCCGGTACCGATGCCGTCGGTATAATTGTTCTTTTCGGATTCGCTGGGCTGAATGGTGAGGTGATAGTCGTTGAGGAGGAAGGGGAAATCGGCATCTCCCGTTTCCAGTTCGAAGACGACCGTATAGTCCCCGTCTTTGCGGATGGAGGTGATCGGCTTCAAGATGGCTTTGGCGCCGGACTTCGACTTTTCACCCCTGTGATAGTTGATCGAGGCGATGACATCGTCGGCTTTCATCGTCTTGCCGTTGTGGAATTCCACCCCCTTGCGCAATTTCACCGTCCACGTCTTCAGATCCGGCGTGGCGTCCCAACTCTCGGCCAGGTCAGGGCGCGGCCGATAATCGGCATCGATTTCGACGAGAGAGCCCCGAACCGTACCCTGGTTCAGAAACTGCATGAAGGCGCCGTCGATGGTGGCGGGGTCCATCGTGTCGGTCGATGACCCGCCCGACGCGCCGATGCGAAAATGGCCACCTTTTTTCGGCGCCGCGGCGAACGCCGGCGCGGTTGCAAAGCCGGCCGGCAACGCCGTCGCTGCGCTCAGCGCGGCGACGCGGCGCATGAAATCGCGGCGGGAAATGCGGCCCGCACAAAAAAGCGCGTAAACGGAATCGAGGCTGCCCAAAGTAAATCCTCCCTTTATGGACATGCGGTCCACGGCGCGACTGGGATAGAGCGAGGAAGTCGGTCACTCGCTGCTATCCCGCCACAATTATGGTCTCACGGTGCTTGGTGTCATACAAACAAAGCGATATGAGGCTAAGGCGTCAAAAATTTGAGGTCATCGGTGAACAGGCTCCCGCCGTTGAATTGGTTGCGCTCCTTTGAAGCCGCAGCACGTCACGACAGTTTTGCCGCTGCGGCGACCGAACTGCATCTCACTGCCGCTGCCATCAGCTACCAGGTACGCTCGCTGGAGGGCGAGCTTGGATTCAAGCTTTTCGAGCGCCTGCCGCGAGGACTGCGTTTGACCGATATGGGGCGCGCCTATCTGCCGTCTCTCCGCAAGGCTTTTGACGATATCGCCATCTCCACTGCCGGGCTTTTCGGGGGAGCACGGGAAGAAACGCTGACGATCCGCGCTTCCGTTTCCTACGGGGCGCTGATCCTTCCCAAAATCCTGCCGCGATTCCGCGCTGCCTATCCGCATATCCATGTCCGGCTCTTCGCGACAGTCTGGTCGGACCGGCCGGAAAATGAGGATGCCGATCTGGAAATCCGCTATGGCGACGGCAATTGGCCCGGCTGGTCGGCTGATCGGCTGGATCAGGACGATTCGATCGTCGTGTGCAAGTTCCCGGTGGATCCTGCAACCGAAGCCGCCGAATACCTTGTCGAGCAGGCGCGGCGCGGCGTCATCCAGATCATGGGCTGCGAAAACCAGTGGGTGAGGCTGCTGGAGCAGGAAGGGATTGCCGATGCTGAACGGCACCTCAGGACTGTCGCCATCGTCGACAATTCATGCACC